>JBQCHB010000275.1:0-8479 GCA_051955075.1 Flavisolibacter sp. | reverse complement strand
CGACAAGCCCAGCTATCAGTAGTGTTCTTCAGATTATAGGAAAGCTGGCGTGAGACTGTGTCTCACGTCCGTACTAAAAACCGTATCTGCTTCTTTTCTTCCTTTCCAAGTCTCACAGCGCTGGATTTGAGCATTGTGGACCCGGAAGATTTCTCAAACCTTAACCAAACCCCAAACCTGCAGCCGCTTTTATACCAACGGAATCCATATTCAGTCGCAATCCCCTACATTTACCACTAAATTTTTTTGACACATGAGAAGCATACTCCTGCTATTCTTTTTTGTGCCCCTGCTAACGATTGCACAAAAGAAAAAGATCACACTCGAAGACATTTACAAAAAAGGAACCTTTCGCGGCGAATACGTTCCTGGCTTTACCAGCAACGACAACGAAAAGCTTTTTAATGCTGACAGCATTACCGATGCCGGCGGAAAGAAAATTGAAACAAGAGACTACCAAGTAAGCGCCGACAACAAACGCATTCTTTTCTTCAACGGCCGCGAACCCATTTACCGCCGCTCTTCCAAATCAACCGTGTATGTGTACGATGTGGACAGTAAAAAAGCCGTGCTGCTGAACCAAGGCAAAGTACTGCACCCTACCTTTTCCCCTGATGGCAGCAAAATAGCCTACGTGTTCGATAACAATTTGTACGTGTACGATATTGCGGCAGCCAAAACAACCGCCATTACTACCGATGGCAAATGGAACAGCATCATCAACGGCAATTGCGACTGGGTGTACGAAGAAGAATTTGAATTTACAAGAGCCTTCGAATGGAGCCCCAACAGCACTTACATTGCCTACTATAAGTTTGATGAAAGCAAGGTGAAGGAATATGAGTTCACCGTGTTCGATAAGGCGTACAACGAGCAATACAGCTATAAATATCCAAAGGCAGGCGAAGCCAATTCAACGGTTGATATTCATATTTACAACGTAAGCACCGGCAACGATGTAAAGGCACAATACCTGCAAGGCGACATTTATATACCTCGCATCAAATGGACGCAGCAGGATGACAAGCTGGTGATCTATTGGATGAACCGCCACCAGGACGATTTGAAATTATTGCTCACCGATGCCGCCACCGGCAGCCTGCAGGTGATGTACGAAGAAAACAACAAACGCTATGTTGAGATCAACGACAACTGGTGGTTTTTAAAAGACGGCACCAACTTTATGTTCACCAGCGAAATGAATGGCTACAACCAATTGTACAACTATAGCCTCGATGGCAAAAAGAAAGTGCAGGTGAGCAAAATGAAATATGATATTGCCGATGTAAATGGCGTAGATGAAACCAACCGTGTAGTGTATTATACGCTGGCCTATCCTACACCTATGGACCGCAATTTATTTGCTTCCGATTTTGATGGTAAGAACACCTGGATGCTTACAAAAGGCAATGGCTGGCACCGTGTGGAGTTGAACAAGGACTTTACACAGTTCTACGATTATTATTCCGACATCAACACACCGCAAACCGTAACGCTTTATACGATCAGCAAAGACAAAAAAGGCCTGAAGGCTGTTCAAAACAAAGTAGTGAACCAAAGCGCCAAACTAAAAGGCGTATTGGATCAATTTGATTTGGGTACGGTAAGCTTTATTCGTGTGCCCAACTCCAAAGGCGACACGCTGAACGGCTGGATGCTGAAACCTTCCAACTTTGATGCAACAAAGAAATATCCTGTACTGTTTTGCAACTACGGCGGCCCCGGCTCGCAGCAGGTGGCGAATCGTTTTGGCGCCGCCAGCATGTGGCACCAAATGCTGGCCGAAAATGGTTTTATCGTGGTAAGCATTGATAACACAGGCACAGGTTTTCGCGGCGAGGAATTTAAAAAGAAAACCTATTTGCAATTGGGCAAGTACGAAATAGAAGACCAGATTGATGCGGCCAAATATTTGGGCACCCTGCCTTATATTGACAAAAACCGCATTGGCCACTGGGGCTGGAGCTATGGCGGCTTTATGAGTTCACTGGCCATCACCAAAGGTGCCGATGTTTTTAAAGCAGCTATTGCCGTGGCGCCGGTTACATCATGGAGGTTCTACGATAATATTTACACCGAACGTTACATGCGTACACCGCAGGAAAATGCTTCGGGCTATGACGACAACTCTCCTATCAATTTTACAGATAAGATCAAAGGAAAGTTCCTGCTCATTCATGGTACAGCCGATGATAATGTGCATTTCCAAAACAGCGTGGAGATGGTAAAGGCTTTGGTAAAAAGCAATATTGATTTTGAAAGTGCCTATTATCCCAACAAAAATCATGGCATCTCCGGAATGGCCGACAACACTACTTTCCATTTATGGAGCAAAATGACGAACTGGTTGTACCAGAATTTAAGAGACAACACATCGCCTGTAGGCGTAAATACCAACAGTGCCAATAAGACGTTTTAACTCATTTCGAACTTATAATGAAAGGGGCTTCTTATGAAGCCTCTTTTTATTATGAGCCAAGCTGCATTGCTTCTATGTTGCTTCTCTTGCGTCGCACTCTTGTACGTTTTGTAATGCTATTGAGCAAGAGAAAATTTCACGCAAGGAGAAAAGATTTCTTTGCGCCGCTGCGCCTTTGCGGAAAGCATAGTTGCTGTATTTTTATCAACATAAAACCCTTTAGCCATGCCTAAATCTATCTGGATTGTAGAAGACGATTCTGATGATCGTTATCTTACAGAAGAAACGCTGTCAGCACTAAACATCAATGTACCTGTCAGGTTTTTGTCAGGCAGCAGTGAACTGTTTGAATTGCTCGCCTCTGCAGACGAACCTTCCCTGATCCTGGTTGATTACAATATTGCTCCTGATAATGGACTGGCCGTATTAAAAAAATTAAAGCAGCACGAAGTCTATAGCAAATACCCCGTTGTGATCTTAAGCGATACAGATCTTCCCCGCTACAAGGATGAATGTTACCAGCATGGGGCTTCTTCTTTCATCAAAAAACCAAACACACTGGAAGGTACGCATCAAAAGATCGGGACGTTTTTTAAATACTGGATAGAAGTGGCCGAAGCGTAAAGAATGTTGAACGAAGAACAAGGAACAAGGAATCCTGAATTGAATGTTGAACATTGAGCATCGATAATTGAACATTTGATTTTCAACAGCAGCCCTTCATCATTCAACATTCCCTGTTCCTTGTTCAATATTCATATTCTCCGGTCTCATTTGTATCTTCATTCCCACATCATGAAAAAAATTGCAGTTGCCATTACCGGTGCCAGTGGCGCTATTTACGCCAAATTATTATTGCAAAAACTAACACAACTAAAAGAGCAGGTTGGCGAACTTTCCATTGTCATGACAGACAATGCCCGGCTGGTATGGCAAACCGAGTTGAATGATGAAACACACAGCAGCTTCGATGCAAAATATTTTTCTACCAAAGACTTTAAAGCACCTTTTGCCTCCGGCTCGGCCCAATACGATGCATTGATCATCATCCCTTGTTCTATGGGAACGCTGGGGCGCATTGCCGGCGGTATTTCCAACGACCTTATTAGCCGGGCAGCCGACGTTATGCTGAAAGAAAGAAAAACATTGGTCTGCGTGGTGCGTGATACGCCTTACAATTTGATCCACATCCGCAATATGGAAACTGTAACGCTGGCCGGTGGCATCATCTGCCCTGCCTCTCCTTCTTTTTACAGCAAGCCGCAAACCATGGAAGAAGCCGCAGCTACGGTGGTGGATAGGGTGATTGATTTAGCAGCGTTGAAGAACAAAAGTTTTAGATGGGGAAAGAACTAAGATTTTCAGGATTGTCTGAACGGGGATTTGGGTAGATTTATTAGATTAGCTGTAAATAAAAAGAGTCTTCAAGTACTTGAAGACTCTTGCTTTATAGTAAGGTTTCTATTCCTCATGAATCCTTTCAATCTACCCAAATCCCCGTTCAGACTTTTCCAAACTGCTTCCTGATCAAGTTCAAAGCACTACCAGCTTTGAACCATTCGATCTGCTGTTCGTTATAGGTATGATTCACTTTGATCTTGTCTACTGTTCCATCGGCATGACGCAACGCTACGGTCAGCTGCTTGCCGGGAGCAAAATCGGTTAAGCCAATAATATCAATTACATCATCTTCCAGCACTTTCTCATAATCTTCTTTATTAGCAAAGGTCAATCCGAGCATGCCCTGCTTTTTCAGGTTGGTTTCGTGAATGCGGGCAAAGCTTTTTACAATAATGGCACGAACACCCAGGTGGCGTGGCTCCATAGCCGCATGCTCCCTCGAAGAACCTTCGCCATAGTTTTCATCACCTATTACTACCGAACCAAGGCCTGCAGCTTTATAAGCTCTTTGCGTGGCCGGCACAGGGCCGTATGCGCCTGTAAGCTGGTTCTTTACGCTGTCCGTTTGATTATTATAATAGTTGACAGCGCCGATCAGCATGTTGTTGGAAATATTATCTAAGTGACCACGGTATTTCAACCACGGACCTGCCATAGAAATATGGTCGGTTGTACACTTGCCCTTTGCTTTGATCAATAATTTTAATCCTGTAAGATCTTTGCCATCCCATGCAGGGAAAGGACTTAACAATTGCAAGCGTTGCGACTCAGGGCTCACCACCACTTGAACGTCTGAACCACTGGGGGCAGGCGCCTGGTAACCCGGATCATCAACCGAAAATCCGCGGGGAGGCAATTCAAAGCCACGGGGCTCGTCAAGCATCACTTCTTCACCTTTTTCATTCACCAGCTTATCCTTCAGTGGATTGAAAGAAAGACGGCCGGCAATGGCATAAGCCGTAACTATTTCAGGACTTGCAACAAAGGCATGCGTCGAGGCCAGCCCGTCGTTGCGCTTCGCGAAGTTCCTGTTGAAAGAAGTAACAATCGTGTTCTTCCTTGTTGGATCGTCAATATGTCTTGCCCACTGGCCGATGCAGGGGCCGCAGGCATTGGCTAATACCACGCCGCCCATTTCATCAAAGGTGTTCAGGAAACCATCCTTTTCAATGGTATAGCGAACAAGCTCTGAGCCTGGCGTGATGGTAAATTCGCTTTGTGTTTTTAGACCTTTTGTTTTTGCCTGCGAAGCAATGTAGGCTGAACGGCTGATGTCTTCGTAGGAAGAATTGGTGCATGAACCAATGAGGGCCACTTCTATCGTGTCGGGCCAGCCATTGGCTGCAACGGCCTCCGCCATTTTAGAAATGGGAGTAGCCAGGTCTGGTGTGAAAGGACCATTTACATGTGGTTCCAGTTCACTCAGATTAATTTCAATTACCTGGTCGTAATACTTTTCAGGATTGCTGTACACTTCTGCATCAGGACGTAAATATTCTCTTACGCCGTTGGCCAATTCGGCCACAGCGGCACGGTCGGTTGCCTGAAGGTAACCAGCCATTTTATCATCATAAGAAAACAACGAACAGGTAGCGCCAATTTCGGCACCCATGTTACAAATAGTGGCCTTGCCTGTGCAGCTTAAGCTATCGGCGCCTTCACCAAAATATTCAACAATAGCACCCGTTCCACCTTTTACAGTAAGAATGCCAGCTACTTTTAAAATAATGTCTTTTGCGGATGTCCATCCGCTCATTTTACCCGTAAGCTTTACGCCAATGAGCTTGGGCATTTTCAACTCCCATGGCAGTCCGGCCATTACATCTACTGCGTCGGCGCCACCTACACCAATAGCGATCATACCCAGTCCGCCGGCATTGGGTGTGTGCGAGTCGGTACCGATCATCATGCCGCCGGGGAAGGCATAATTCTCCAACACTACCTGGTGAATGATACCGGCGCCTGGTTTCCAGAAACCAATGCCATATTTATTAGAAATAGAGGAAAGGAAATCGTATACCTCCCGGTTGGTATCAATAGCAGCATGTAGATCTGCTTCGGCGCCCACCTTGGCTTGTATCAGGTGATCGCAGTGAACAGTGGAGGGAACAGCCACCCGGTCTCTCCCGCAGGTATCAAACTGCAGCAGGGCCATTTGTGCCGTTGCATCCTGCATGGCTACGCGGTCGGGAGCAAAGTCAACATAATCCTTGCCTCTTTCGTAGATGCGTGTGGCGGGCTTAAAACTGTGTGCATACAAGATTTTTTCAGCCATTGTCATCGGACGATTCAGCAGGTTGCGGGCCGCTTGAACCTTGGCAGGTAATTCGCTATAAACTTTCTTTATCAGGTCCAGGTCAAAAAGCATATTACGGGTTTTTGTAGGAATAATACAGGACTGTCTTGACACTCCTGTTTAAAAAGTGGTGCAAAGTTACTTAAAACGGCGTTAGAATTTCCTTAGAGATGAGTTGGATTAAGTCAAAAAAATTAAATTAGCGGTATGAAGCGGCTGAAAAATTTTATTGAGTGGCAGGCCTTCGGTGTTTGCACTGCTATAGGCAACCGGTTGGGAATTGCCACTTCACGCATCCGTATGTGGTTTATGTACATTTCTTTTCTTACCCTTGGCTCTCCTATTATTATTTATGCTGTCCTGGCTTTTTGGATGAACATGAAGCGCTACATTTTAGCAGCACGAAGAAATCCTTTGCGGTATTTGTAAGATTTGTTGTACCAGGTAAAACGTATGGAATACATGCGTACTATACTTTGGTTATTATATAAGTAAAGAGGCCCGTAAGGCCTCTTGCTTTTTATAAAGATTAAAACATTATTTCAAACCAACTAGTTCTTCACAAAAGTTTGGCTCCAGCCTGCCGACCGTGCCTTGATCCAATAAGTACCTGCAGGCAGCGAAGCAATGCCCCATTGTTTTTTATTGATACCAGGATTTAGTGTGATTCTTTCTTCTCTTAAAAGAACACCTGTTGCGTTGAAAAGCTGCAAGGTTTCAATGCTTTCACTTTCGGCCTTAATGGTTATGGTGATCGCTGTTGTTGCCGGGTTAGGATACAGGGCCTGTGCCGTAGTGGCGGCAATCGTAACAGCTTTGATGGCTGAATAAGAAAAGCTGCCGTCATTATCCACCATACGAAGACGATATAGATTTACACCTGGCAAGGGTAACTGGTCGGTAAAACTATACTCCGAAGCTGGAACACCTGCAGCTACCTGGCCTATGGATGTAAAATCAGTGCCTGTAGCCGAGCGTTCTATTTCATAATGAGAAGTATTGATTTCTGTAGCGGCTGTCCATTGCAACAATACTTTGGTGCCCTGCGGCTTGGCCGTGAAAGCGCTGAGCTTTACCGGCAGGATGCCGCCGGGAGGAGAAAAGCTGGTGATGGTAAGGGTGGCATCTCCATACGAATTATCGACAGCCCTTAACCGGAATCCTATAACAGTACCGCCTGTCACATTACCGCTATAGGTGCCGGATTGAGTGGTAGCACCCACAGTGGCAGACAACGGGGTTGCCACACCATTTACAATCACGTAGGCAATGTCATATTGGGGATCATTATAAGTATCATTAGTATGATAACTCCAGTTAAAGCTCCAAGGCCCTGAGGCAATGGCCGTAATGGTATAGTCAATATCTACAGGCGTAATTGCAGGATCAGTGTCGACAGGATTGGCCGGGTCGTCACTTCCGGTGATAATAATGGAGGCTGGTGCAGAAGCCGTGTTTACTGAAGCCGTGTTCAAATAACCAGTCGTTAAGGTAGTTGTCCATTTCGCAGGTGCATAGCTGGCGCTAAACTGCGCTTTTGCGGTAACACCAGCAATAAATAAAACGCAGAAAAAAGAGTAAAACTTTCTCATAAGAATATTGGTTAAAAAAAGAAATAAAACGAATCAGTGGCATCGCGTTGCTACAAGCCGGTATAGGAACCGAGATAAGGGGCTGCAAAATTGGGAGATTATGGCAAGTACACCAATAGGGGTTATTACTAAAATAATGACCAGGCCGAACCAGGCCATGAATGACACCAGTTTTACTGATACACTTTAAACAATTTGGAAGATTATTTTTCGTGGGAACGTGAGAACAAAAGCAAGGAGACAACAAGTATAGAAAAGCTGCATTGTTGCTATATACCAATATACATTTACGGCGATTGTAAAGAGAAAGAATGAACGCACCGTGCAATGGCCGGAGTAATAGGCTGGGAGATTTGAGAAAAGATAGTACCCAACAGCTGGTGCCGGGCCTTGCGGCCCGGGCAGCCATTGTATTATTTAATGTGGCTGTTCACCACTTTGGCTAATTCAAACATAGAGATCTGGTCTTTGCCAAAAACCGGTTTCAGTTTTGCATCGGCATTGATCATTCTCTTATTGTTCTTGTCCTGGAGGTTATTCTTTTTGATATAGTCCCAGATCTTCTTAACGATCTCTGTCCTGGGAACAGCCTTGCTTCCGATCACTTCAGCCAAACTGCTGTCTGGTGTGTGAGGCGCCATGAAGGCTGCGTTAGGTTTTCTTGCTGATTTTTTAGGAGCCGCTTTTTTTGCTGCCTTCTTCGGAGCTGCTTTTTTAGCCGCTGCCTTTTTAGGAGCTGCCGCTTTTTTTGGTGCAGCTTTTTTAGGAGCT
>JBQCHB010000274.1:0-8904 GCA_051955075.1 Flavisolibacter sp. | reverse complement strand
TGGTACTTTTCGGTCTCAGACTTTGTTCTATCGGTAGAAAGTGTAGCCATACAATTTATTTTGCATCAGATTGTATGCCAATAAACACTAGGGAGATTGCGAAAAAACGTTGATAATTTGATTGTTAAATTCGGTGCAGATAAGAATGTCTTTAAAGCTTTTTTTATTTCCGTATCTCAGGTCGCAACGCTTGCCTTTGGCGGCCTGAACGGGCGGACGCTTGCGCTAATCCTAAGGAAACCTCGCGCCATCAAGGGGGATATATTATTAATCAGCTAACACCCTCACCATAATATTTTTAAAATAAACAGTGCTCCCGGGATCGTGGCCCTGCAGTGCAAAAGTGCCTGTTGAATCAATTGGCCCTTTTTTGTCCGGAGGCGGCACATTCGTTGGCTGCGTATAATCAACAACAGTTTTATCATTGATTTTAACAATCACATGGTTATCGGTAACCTTAATGTATTCTGTAAACCAAACATTATCCGGCGCCACGACTTCTTTCACATCATCAATGCCGTATAAGCTACCGGTACGCCGCCAGTCAGTATGGGAATTATTTACCTGCACTTCATAACCAACCTCGGGCCAGCCGCCTTGCTGAAAAGTCGTATGAAAATAGATGCCTGAGTTGGAGTGTGGCCTGGTCATTACGTCTGCTTTGAATTCAAAATTTTTAAAGCTGTGTTTATTTACCGGGCCTTCATAAAACAAGTGTGCTGTGTTGCCATTTACTTTAATCATTCCACTATCCACGCTAAATGTGGATGCATTATCGCCAACCTTCCAATCACTTAAGGTTTTACCATCAAATAATGAAACCCATTGCTGTGCCTCGCTCACATGAAAGAATAGAAGGGCACTAAAAGCTAAACAAACTCTGATAGTTTTCATTTCAAATGATTTTATGATGCTAAAGTATTAAAATTATCTCCTCTTTTGTGCAAGCACCCGCTTACGATAACACAAAACTTAACCCGCCCAACATAGGTAACCTTCATTTATTTTTTTGTAATTTGTCCGTTCAACCAATTTAATATGGCGACAAATACAGCGGAGAAAAAATGGTTCATCCAATCTGATTACACCATTCTGATCGCTGGCACTATTGCCGTTATTGCAGCAGGAATTGCTTATTATGCATCATTAAATGCTATCCTTGCTTTTATTACTTCCGCAGTGGCTGTTGCCTTGCTGGCTTCACTCGTAGGCAGAAGTGTAGAACAATTGGGCGATAGATTCGGGCCGGGTGCAACAGGTGTTTTGCAATCGGCCCTCGGTAATCTTCCGGAATTATTTATTGCTATTTTCGCTTTGAAGGCCGGGCTGGTAAACGTAGTGAAAGCCGCACTTGTCGGCTCTATATTATCCAATCTTTTGCTTGTGCTGGGGCTTGCATTTTTTGTAGGCGGATTAAAGCATGGCGTTCAAAAGTTAGGATCCGACAGGGCACGAACTGTTATCATCCTGATGCTTTTATCAGTGATGGGACTTACCGTTCCTTCTCTTGCTCACTGGATACATAGCCCCGCAGAGCCGCATGAAGAGACTTTCTCACTGATTGTGTCCATCGTTTTATTGCTTTTATTTTTACTCTACCTTCCTGCCTCCCTGAAGCGTGGCAGAATTGGAATCACCTCAGAAAAAGATATTACTTCCGAGCCGAGGTGGCCGCTTTGGCTTGCTGTTGGCTTGTTAGCTGTTGCCAGTATTTTAGCGGCCTTCGTTTCAGACTGGTTTGTTACGGCGCTGGAGCCTTCCATGAAAGCGCTGAATATTTCTGATGCCTTTGCAGGTTTGGTGATCGTTGCTATTGCGGGCAATGCCATTGAAAATGTGGTAGGAATTCAACTTGCATCGAAAGGCCAGTCAGAATATGCTTTTTCAGTGATTATAAACAGTCCCTTACAAATTGCTTTGGTTCTGGCGCCTTTGCTGGTAATCATCAGCCAGGTGTTTGGATTCTCTTCACTCACCTTAGTTTTCAGCCCGATGTTGATGGCAAGTATTTTTCTGGCCATCATTCTTGCAGCGTTTATTTCTTTTGATGGAGAATCTAACTGGCTGGAAGGCGCCGCGTTGATTGCAATCTATATAATTATTGCCACCGCTTTTTGGTGGGGGTAAAAATATTATTTGCTGCTGCTGCCATTTCTTCCTTTTTCGTAATTCGTATCTTTCACTCCATTATCAAAATAAAAGAAATTGAATAGAAACACCGGTTAAGAAATTAAAGCATTGCAAGAACTAACCCCGAACGGAGTTGTACCTGGAATCTGGCAGAGTAGATGAACAAATAATGCAGATTTGTATTTTGAAATAAGTAATTATCCGTAGTGGCAAACTACAGATAGCAGATGTCTTCTATCCTATGTAAGTTTTCTGAAAGTAAATATAAGATCGGAGAATTTGTTCGCTTACTGGCATTACCTGGATTTATTTTTCTAACATCCGCTGGATCATCATGCAGCTATTTGGATTACAAACTCACTTCCTTCACCCTCTTTACTTTCCACTTTTATTTCCCCTCCATGCGCTTTGATAATATCATAACTCAGGCTCAAACCCAGTCCTGTTCCTTGTCCTGTAGGTTTGGTGGTGAAAAATGGCTGAAAGATTTTATCAATTATTTTTTGCGGAATTCCATTTCCATTATCTCTTACAGTGATTTGAACTTTGTCATCACACTTCTGCGTACGAACAAAAACGGTTGGATTATACAAAATAGGATTTTGAATTTTTTGTTCGTTTACTGCATAAAAAGCATTATTAAAAAGATTCAATAAAACCCTTCCAATGTCCTGGGGAATGACATTTATTTTTCCAAGGGAATTATCAAAATCCGTTTCAATCGTTGCATTAAAATTCTTGTCTTTAGCACGAAGGCCATGGTAGGAGAGTCGCAAATATTCATCGGCCAAAGCATTGATGTCGGTTGGCTCTTTTTGTCCTGAACTTTTTCTTGAATGTTGCAGCATTCCTTTAACGATAGCATCGGCGCGCTTGCCATGGTGGTTTATTTTTTCTTCGTTGTCTCCAATATTCTTTGCGATCAGTTTTACTTCTTCATAATTGCTATTATTAATTTCGTCCTTCATCTCGGCAATCAATTCTTTATTTACATCCGAAAAATTATTGACGAAATTTAAAGGATTTTGTATTTCATGGGCGATGCCTGCGGTTAGCTCTCCGAGTGAAGCCATTTTTTCCTGCTGGACGAGTTGCTTTTGCGTTATCTGCAGCTCATCCAGTGTTTTTTCAAGATTATCTCTTTGTGCGGTTATTTCTTCTTTTTGTTCCAGCACTTCTGCAGTGCGTAATTGCACTTTGTATTCCAATATTTTATTGTGCTGTTTTAATACTCTTGAACGGTAAGCTACAAAAGACCATACAGCCATTACGGCTAAAATTGCATATAACAAATAGGCCCACCATGTTTGCCACCACGGCGGCGTAATCGCGAATGAAAGAGTTTCTTTACCGTCACTCCATCCGCCATCCGCGTTACCTGCTTTTACATGAAACGTATATTTGCCAGGTGAAAGATTAATGTAAGTAACAGTTCGTTGCGTGCCCGCTTGCACCCATCCTTTATCGTATCCATCTAATTTGTAGGCATATTGTGTAGCAAGCGGGTCTTTATAATACAAACCCACATAATTAAAAGTAATCCTGTTTTCGTTATAATCGAATTTGTAACGCCTAACGCCGTCAACTACAATAGTAGAATCTTTAGGCTTGTCGTTTATAAATGTGGTCAGATGCACTAACTCAATATGCGCAACCGGCGGCTTTTTGTCAGCTGCAAAATCATCGGGATTTAAAGCAATAAACCCTTTATTGGTGGGAATGTAAAAATTGCCATCCCTGGTTTTTATCATACCATCGCCGCGGCTTATCGTTAAGTTATTAAGGTCTGTTATATTTTTTATTTTTCCTGTTGCGGGATTAATAATTGAAATACCTCTTGGTGTAGCAGCCCAGATATTCCCATTGTCATCTTCTTTTGCAGCCCATATTCCATCATACAGTAACCCGTTTTCTTCACTAAATCTTTTAACACTATCCCTGTTTTTATTTAATTCAAACAAGCCCCCGAAAAAGGTACTTGCCCAAAGCCGTCCTTTGCTGTCTTCATTAATGTTGGTAACACAATCAAATCCTGTGGCCCTGCCAACATAAGAAGTAAAAATACCTTTATCGCGGTTGAACCTGTTTAAACCACCATTATTCGTACCTACCCAAATCGTGCCTTCCTTGTCTTCAAAAATGCATGTAACAAGTGCATCATCAAGCGCACCGTTCGGATTGGCAATGCCGGCTTTATTTTGAATAAAAGGAAATTTAGTGAAAGTTCTGGTTGATCTGTTATATCTCCAGATGCCTTTTTGAACGGTTCCTATCCAAAGATCGCCCAAATGGTCTTTGCAAATACTTGAGACATTATTCAGAGCATCAGAAGCGGTATCTTTTAAATTATAAGGGAAATCAATTGTTTTGCCGGTAGCAGGGTCATAGCAGTAAAATACAGTTTTGCCTTTATCATTATTCCAGGCGCCAATCAACCCGTTGGAGGCAATAGCAATCCATTCATTCGAGGAAATATTCGTGTTTTCCACGGAAATACTTTTACCTTTACCTGGCAAGTGTTTTACTAATGTAAAACTATCCGCTGGCGTCTTGCGGTATAAGCCATTCTTCGCAGCGATCCAGATACTTCCATCCGCCGCTTTGGTAATATAGCTGACCTTACCTGCTTTAAAAGAAATATCAGCAGATGCTTCGTTGCCATATTGTATCCATCTTGACCGTCTTGTATCTATCCATTGCAAACCAAGCTGGCCTGCACCAAACCATACGATACCGGAATTATCAATAAATAAATTGTGGGTCATATTATCAGCTAAGCCATTAGCGAAATTGCTTTCAGTTGTATCCCGTTCAAATTGCCCGGTATTTATATTGAAGGAAGACAGACCATCATATGAGTTTAACCAAAGGTTGCCCGCTTTGTCTTCTTTTAGAGAAATAAGATAAGCAGAGTTTCCAAAGGAATTCACAGGATCAGGAAAATAATTCGTGAAAGTTTTTTTGAAAGGATTGAAAAGAGAAAGCCCGGAAAAAGTTGGTATCCATAATCTTCCCTTTGAGTCACTATAAAGTGTCGATATTGTATCACTCGCGATGCTTCCCGCATCTTTTGGGTTATGATGCAAAACCGTTAGAGAATCGGTATTGGAATTGTAGGTTCCAAAGCCTTCGTGCAAACCAGAAGGATAAGTATTATAAATATCAAAATAAAAAATACCAGCCTGCCTGGCATCTTCCTGTATTAACCAGGTAGTAACCTGTTCAGACGAATCTGAATGTGCTAAATGTCCGATAAAAGTGTCTTCCTTTCCATTGTATTCATACAGTCCGTTGTCAGAACATACCCATATTCTTTGCCTTTTGTCTTTATATAGTTGAAAAAAATTTCGAGCATTCAACCGGTATTTTCCTTTTCCCTTGATACTGAATATTTCTGTTTTTTTTGTGACAGGATTAAAGCGCATTAAACTATCTTGTACCGATAGCCAGAGGTCACCTGCTGCATCTTCTGTTTCACCAAAATTATATCCGACTTTCCATTGCTGGAAGTTTACAAAAGTGTCATGTGCCCGGTCATACATATATAAACCGTTAAACACCGCTGCCCAAAGCCGTCCCTTACTGTCTTCAAAAATTCTTGAAACATGCATATGATAAGGGTTCTTTATTCCAAAATCATATACTTTAGGTTTATAGCCGTCGTAGCGCACCAACCCTTTTTGCGTGCCTATCCATATATATCCTTGTTTATCCTGCAGCATATCCGTAACCGTTCCTTCAGGCATTCCATCTTTAATCGATAAAAGATTAAAATGATGGCGGGATGTGTTGTTTTGTGCAAAACATTTTGCAGAGGAAAAGAGCATTAGCAGCAGTAATATTTTTTTCATGATGGATTGTTGACTGGTATTTGAATAATAAATTCGCTTCCTTCTCCTTCTTTACTTTCTACTTTTATCTCCCCGCCATGCGCTTTAATAATATCATAGCTTAAGCTCAAGCCCAGTCCTGTTCCTTGCCCTGTAGGTTTGGTGGTGAAAAATGGCTGAAAGATTTTATCAATTATTTTTTGCGGAATTCCATTTCCATTATCACTAACGGTTATAAGTACAGTGTTCCCTGATTTCTTTGTACTCACCGAAACAGTTGGTTCAAACTCTTTGCCTTGTTCCTCTTGACTCTTGCTTACTGCGTAAAATGCATTATTAAAAAGATTCAATAATACTCTTCCAATATCTTGTGGAATAATATTTATTTTTCCGATCGATTCATCAAAATCAGTTTTGATATCTACATTGAACGATTTGTCTTTTGCCCGCATACCGTGATAGGAGAGACGCAAGTATTCATCTGCCAAAGCGTTGATATCAGTGGGTTCTTTTTGACCTGAACTTTGTCTTGAATGTTGCAACATTCCTTTTACAATGGCATCGGCGCGCTTACCGTGATGATTGATTTTTTTTAAATTTTCGATTACATTATTTATCAATTCATGCTGCAAACTTTCATCTCTTTCTGCATTTGGCTTTAAACGTTCGGCTTTTAGCTCTTCCAGCATTTCTCTATTTACTTCTGAAAAATTATTGACGAAGTTTAACGGATTTTGAATTTCATGCGCAATGCCGGCAGTGAGTTCTCCAAGCGAGGCCATTTTCTCGGATTGAATGAGTTGGGATTGGGTGGCTCTAAGTTCAGTTAGAGTATTTTCAATTTTCTCTTTTTGTCCTTTAAGCAGCATGTTTAATTTTTGTTTCCGCCGGTTATTACGCCAAAGTATAAATGCTATCAATAGAAAAATGATTAATGAGACAAGCATAGTATACAGCTTAACCTGGTTTTGATACCGGATTTTAGCTGCCTCAATCTCCTGCTGTTGAAGCTGCTCATTGAAAGTTAAGTTTTGTATTGTTCTTGTTTTTTCCTTGTTAAATAAACTGTCATTTAATGCAATACTTAATTCTAAATATTTTATAACACTATCTTTTTTATTTTTCAACTTATAGTCTTCAGCCAGAATAGTGAAGGCATTAAATACACCTCTTTGAAAAGAAGTGAACCGCGATTTGATTAATACTTCTTTTGCATAGTAAATTGAGGAATCAATATTTCCCGTTTCGTGGTATAAATCTGCGATGGCGTTGTAGAGAAAAACTATATCCAAATAGTTGCCGTTGTTAATACCTAACCTGTAATAATTTAATGCCTCTGCATAATTTTTCTTTTTAGCTTCGACATTACCAAGCAAAGTGAGTGGATAACCTCCGAGTGCATTCCTACCCTCTTTTTTCTCAAGCTCATATAATTTTTGAAAATAAAAAGATGCAGAATCAACTTGATTTAACAACAGATAGACGGAACCGATTTGCACGGACGATGCATAGAAGTCCAGGGAATCCAATAAATTTTTTGATAAGAATCCATAGTTTAAAGCCGTACGGTAATCTCCCGCATCCCTGTAAAAAACTATAAGCTCGTTGTATATGGATGCGATCATTTTAATGTCTTCGAGGGTTTTGTACAGGTTTAAAGATTTAAGCGCCATCTCAATTGCTTTATCATAATTTGCTGATGCCCAAAATACCCATCCGTAAGCAGCCATGCCTGCGGCTTCGCCCTTTCTGTAGTTTAATTGCCGCGCGAGGCTTATGGCTCTTTGAGTATAGCGGGTAGCTGTATCAACTTGAGAAAAGGCGTAAGAAAAACCCAAATCAGCCATCAAAAGAACTTTAGCTGTATCATTTCTTGTTTTATTTAGTACAGGTATTAAACTGTCCGGTCTGGGAAAAAACGTTTGAGCCTCGGCGAGAGAAGCGAATTGAAAGATCAATATCGTAAGTGATAGCTTTCTTATCATAATATCATAATATTTTCAATCAAATCAAACATTATTATTTGGGGATAACTGTACAATAAACTCACTCCCTTTCCCTTCCTTGCTTTCCACTTTTATTTCTCCTCCATGCGCCTTTACAATATCATACGCCAGGCTCAACCCCAATCCGGTTCCTTCACCGGTCGGCTTTGTGGTGAAGAAGGGCTGAAAAATTTTATCAACAATGTTTTGCGGAATGCCATTACCATTATCACTAACGGTAATGGTTACATGATTATCTGATTTTTTTGTAGATAATGAAACTGCCGGTTCGTAGGGAATAAGATTCTTGCTTTTTTGTTCGTTCACTGAACTTCGGCTTCGCTCAGCACAGGCGTAAAAAGCATTATTGATTAAATTAAGAATCACCCTTCCAATGTCTTGGGCGACAATATCTATTTTACCAATAGAGCGATCGAAATTTGTATTTGTTGTTGCATTAAAAGTTTTATCCTTTGCTCTTAACCCATGATAACTCAATCTTAAATATTCATCACACAAAGCATTGATGTCTGTCGGTTCTTTTTGGCCTGTGCTTTTACGCGAATGTTGCAGCATTCCTTTTACAATGGCATCAGCGCGCTTGCCGTGATGATTTATTTTTTCTTCATTCGCAATTACATCATTAATTAAATCATCCTGTAAACTTTCATCTCTTTCTGCATTTGGCTTCGAGCGTTCTGCCTTCAGTTCTTCCAACATTTCTTTATTTACATCAGAAAAATTATTAACGAAATTCAATGGGTTTTGAATCTCATGGGCAATGCCGGCAGTTAGTTCGCCAAGCGAAGCCATTTTCTCTGATTGTATGAGTTGGGCTTGTGTAGATTTTAATTCATCATATGCCTTTTCAATTTCCTGATTTGCTTTTTGTTTTTGCCTGTTGCTTCTGAAAAGAATAAATGCTATTAATAAAAGCACAATCAATCCACCAATCAACA
>JBQCHB010000273.1:0-3924 GCA_051955075.1 Flavisolibacter sp. | reverse complement strand
CAATAAATCGTGCAATTCTTTGTTGGTAGCATTAGGGATCAAAACATTTTCGACAGCATTAATTACGGCAGTGTGATAGGCCACTTCGTTATCCACATAGGCTTTATCAAAAGCCTTTCCGGATTTTGAATTAAGGGCTTTGCGTTCTTTCACTGCCTGTGCGTTTAATGATTGGCTGGTGGCATTGTCCTTAGGAGTGACTCCCAGTTTTGTAACCAATGCTACTGCCTGTTTAATAACAGCGCCATGGTCTTTTTCCATTGTTTTTGCAAAATCAATTACCTGCTGATTCTTTGATTTTTTAATAGCAATTTTTGCATAATCAATGTCAATCTGATTTGCTGTGACTGCCACTGAAGCAATTTCGGGGTCAGTTAATTTTTGGCTTTTTTGTGCATTGGTAGGCAAGGCCAGGAAACCAGTGCTCACCAGTAAGCATATAGCTGACTTGGTAAGCGTGTTAATGATCTTCATGATATTTTATTTTGTTTATTTAAGTCAATAGAGTGAAATTGATTTAAAAGGTTACAAAATATTTTTTGCTGAGTAGGAGTTATGAATTATGAATTATGCATCAGGAGTTAGAGCTAGGAGTTCTGAGTTAAATGTCACAGATGAATGTTTCATCGACGACTATTTATTATCTATTTTTTAATCAAAATTTGAGAGCAAAATGGATGGTGCATGTTAACTTGCACTGGCAAGGAAAACACCAATGGAAATTACAATTACGAGCCAAAGTAAAAGCAGTTATCTCTTGATAGAGACGAAAGCCCACATTGACACAAAAGAAGATTTAATGGAGCAATCAAAACTGCTTTACGACGAATTCGAAAAATATCCTTTTAAAAAAATATTGATTGACGAAAGACAAACCCATTTGCCTGATGATATTTATGCATTTTTTGATTTGGTAAAAGGATATGTTGAAGATTTCCCAGCCACGATCAGGGATTATAAAATTGCCGTAGTGGTAGCGCCGCAATATAAACAGATGGCAGACACCTGGGAAACGCTATGCATCAGCCGCAAGCTGAATAATTGCGCGTTCACTTCATTGAAAGAAGCTACAAAATGGTTGCAGAACGACAGTAAATAGACTTTTATTCTTTTTTTTTATTTTACAAAAACAGGCGGCATATACAATGAATGCCACCTGTCGGGTTGGTGTTTTTATAATTAAATAAAACCAATAAGAAACTAGCCTGACAAACTTTAGGTTTTATCACTCAGGTGAGTATTTCCTGTAGGATCGTTCCAGTCGTCATATTTTTCCCCGGTTTTCTGAATTTTTTTATCCTTATCCTTTGCGGACTCGTTTTTTATTTTTGATGTATCAGTCGATTTTTTGTGTTGCCGTAATTTTTCAGCGGCTTTACGATCGTCTTTATTTTTTTCTGTCATAGCGTTTAAATTAATTAATTAGAAAAAATTTCTATTTGCGCCATGGGCTGTATTATCCTGCGGTTGGAACGTAACTGCGGGATTTATTTTCTTTCAGTTTTACTTCAATTTTGCCATTGCGCGTACGAACCTCAAATTCAGGTTGCGGTTCAGTGGCAGGCCCGTTTACTACACTTCCATCTTTCAACGAAAAAACTGAGCCATGCCATGGGCACCGAACCTGGCAACCGGGTAATAATTCTCCCTCTGAAAGCGGCCCCCCCATATGGCTGCATGTATGGGCGATGGCAAATAGCTGGTTGTTTTCCCGGGCCAATAAAATTTTTGTTTCTCCGGCACGAACACATTTCATGGAATTGTCAGGCAATTCGTCTTCTGAACAAACTTCTGTAAACTCGTCCGGAAAGCCATCAGCGCTGGCTGCGTGGTTTACGCCCATTTGCTGATTATAAACGAGATTACCGCCTATGTAAGCTGAAAAGCTGGCAAGTCCGTAGCCAAGCATAGA
Source organism: Flavisolibacter sp. (assembly GCA_051955075.1). Lineage (GTDB taxonomy): Bacteria > Bacteroidota > Bacteroidia > Chitinophagales > Chitinophagaceae > Flavisolibacter. Next base: position 2,012 of record JBQCHB010000273.1, on the reverse strand, counting down.
GAGTGTTATGGCAGTTCTGCGTGAGCTTTCATTTTTTCTTAAAAGGGCAGAAGATAAAAAAAGCGCAGTAGCACCGATATTAATGAGCGCGTGTGCAAGGCCGGCTTTTCTTTCAACGTGTGTAGTGCCGGTCCAGTCTGTAATGCCTGTTAAGGCTGCGCCTGCCGCGCCTGCCAATCCAATGGTAACGGCAGCATCGGCGCCTTCTTTATATTTTTCACTTCCGCATAATTCCATGGTATCCAATACCGCTGCAGTAGTCCACGCACCTATCGGCACATCAGTAACAATCGGATGAAGCGCATGTCCAAGCCATTTGCCGTGTAAAAAATTCTTTATTTTATTGCCGGTTTCGCCGCCAGCTTTAAAAGCATATAAAACAACCGGCTGAATGGCCTTGCCGGCATCTTCCAACCATTGTTGCTCATCAATTACGTTCATTATCGACTTTGTAGCCATAGGAAATTGTTTCATAATTCAATAAAAAGAGAAAACTCACAGAACCTTCTGACTGATTTTCTTTCCAACAAATATGCCAATAGCATTCTTATCCAATAAATCCTCTTATAGAATTGAGGTAAGATTGAAACCGCGAAACTTAGCGGCGTAAATAACAGCGATTGATAATAAAGAATTGAAAGCGGTAGCCTGCGGACAAACTACCGTTTTCATCAAAATATAAAAAATGAATATTTCTCTTTTTACTGAAATTACTAATGACGATACAAAGAGATAACCAACTTATTTATTAGCCAAACCTCCTCCGTCGGGATGGAAATCAAGAGAAATTGAATTCATACAATAGCGTTTGTGAGTCGGCGCCGGGCCATCGTCAAAGATGTGGCCAAGATGTGAGCCGCATCGTTCGCACAACACTTCAGTGCGGTGCATTCCGAATGAATTATCATCCCGATAAATTACACTGTTAGGCCGGGAAGTTTCAAAAAAGCTGGGCCAGCCGCATGAACTGGCGAATTTAGCATCTGACCTGAAAAGCTTGTTGCCACACACAGCACAGTAATAGGTTCCCTTTGGATTTTTATTCCAGTATTCGCCGGTAAAAGCCCGTTGTGTGGCGGCTTCTCTCGCTACTGCATACAATTCCGGAGAGAGTATTTTTTTCCACTCAGAATTGGGTACATTAATTTTATTCGTGTCGGTATTAGAATAATAAGGGTTTTTTGTTTGCGTCATGTTCACTTTGTTTATGTTGTCTTTCTTTTGCTGGCATCCGCCATATCCGAACGAGAAAAGAAAGACAGCGGTTAATATAATTGTTGCTTTCATAATGGTAATTATTTAGTATGAAAAGATTTTTTTAAGGGTTTTTCAATTTATCCTTAAACACCTTTCTGAACCTCTCAAGCTCCGGCTGAATCACATATTTGCAATAAGCCTGCTCAGGATTTTTGTTATAATAATCCTGGTGGTAATCTTTAGCTTCATAAAAAACGGTAAACGGCTCCACCTGGGTTACAATCTTATTTTTATAGGCTTTCACGTCATTTAGCTTTTTAATATAATATTCAGCTTTTTTTTGCTGGCTGGCATCGTGATAAAAGATAGCTGAACGGTATTGCGTACCCACATCATTTCCCTGCCTGTTCAGTTGCGTAGGGTCATGTGCGGTAAAAAATGCCTCGAGCAACTCGTCATACGTTATTACCGAAGGATCATAAATGATATTGCAAGCCTCTGCATGTCCGGTAGTGCCGGTGCATACTTCTTCATAACTTGGATTCTTCACATGTCCGCCGGTAAACCCTGCAATAACGGTATCAACACCCTTTAACTGGCTGAATTGTGCATCTACACACCAGAAACATCCGGCAGCAAAAGTAGCTGTGTCAGTTTTTCCTTTAAAATGAGGCGCAGGAGTTTCTGATGCGGCCTTCGCCTGCGACACGGGATTGTTGCAAGCTGACGTCAATGCAAGAGACAAAAGAGCAGCCACAGGCAGCAGTGCGTAAAAAAGAATTTTCTTCATTGTAGATAAAGTTGTTGTTATCCTA
>JBQCHB010000272.1:0-2864 GCA_051955075.1 Flavisolibacter sp. | reverse complement strand
ACCCGAGGTGATTCAACAAAGCAATTTAGGCGTGGCGGCTTATCTAAAACCAGCCATGATGTTAGACGCATTGCGTGATGTGGTGTTAGGGCCGGACCGCTTCGACAGGGCTTTCAGGGAATATATCAATCGTTGGGCCTTTAAACATCCAACACCCTGGGATTTTTTCCGCACCATGGAAAACGTTTCGGGTGAAGACTTAGCCTGGTTTTGGAGAGAGTGGGTCTTTAACAACTACAAGCTTGATCAAGCTGTAGCGGGTGTGAAATACAACGAGAATGTTCCTGAGAAAGGGGCAGCCATAACAGTTGAAAATCTCGATGAAATGGCGATGCCTGTAACAGTATTGGTAAAGGAAGCCAATGGCAAACAACAAAGAATTGACCTGCCGGTAGAAGTATGGCAGCGTGGTTCGGAGTGGACATTTAATGTAAACACTACCAGCCGCATTACCGATGTGGTTTTAGATCCGGATAATAAATTGCCCGATGTAAACCGCAAGAACAACAGTTTGAGTGCAAAAGGGTTTTGATAGAGTTTCACGCAAAGGTGCTAAGATCGCAAAGCTTGGATGCAAGGTTTCCCCCGTAGCGTCGCTGCGCCTTTGCGTGAAATTATTTTTCACTGATGGTTTGCAACAGCTCCTCAATGGGTGATTCTTCTAAAATAATGCGTTGCGGTTTTCCCTCTTTGGAATGCCACTTGATCAATCGAAAGCAATTCTCTTCAATTTCAATTCCGGTAATATCGCCATCGCTGAAGCAGCAACAGCCCGAATTAAAGTAAGTAGGCTTTAGTTTCAGGTAGTCTTCTGAAACGTGTGTGTACTCAAATTTTCTTTTTTGAATTTCCTCTTCCAGCGAAGCAATCATGTCTTTGTCATTTGTCTTATGTGCAAACAACAGCTGGCGGTATAATCTTTCTATATGTGTGAGGGCTTCAAACACCGGCTGGTGTGTATGCCCGGTAATTAAAAACAGATCCTGCTGTTGTGCACTCCATTCGTACATGATAGAATTATGCAAAGTTTTTAATTGTGTATCATAGGCAGGTGTGTTAGGATTGATTTGGAGATAGGCTTGCAAAGGCGCCCAAATCTTTGAAACAAAAAATTTACTGAACCAATTGCCATCACTCACTTCGTCGCCCTGGTGGCCGTGTGTGCAATAAATATTGATGGTTTTGTTATTGATGATGGTTTGCAACACTACGCCTTCATAAATAGGCACATCATTATCAAACACTTCTTTCAGCTGGATAGGAGCAAACGGATCGTTATCCCAAAACAAATCGTGGTTGCCAAAAATTTTAATGAAGGCGTTTTTGGAAATGAATTGTTTTTCCTTTTCAAACGATGGCTTCTGTGCTTTTTTTACACTCAGCCAGGTATTCTCCCACAGCTCTTCGCAATCGCCAAGTGCTATGTAATGAAATCCATTCTGATAATAATAATCCAGTGCTGCTAAGTAGTTCGGTTCGCAAAGCATAAAATCATCGGCGCCATCCCGGTTGCCTTTGTGTTGGTCCGAAAAAATAATAAAGCGGCCGGTATGAATATCAAATGGAATGATCAGCCCTTTGTTTTTATCGCCTTCTAAAATTTTCGATAGCAATTGCGAGAGGGCTTCAAACACCCGTTGCCTGTCAGGATGAGAAGAATATTTGGCAGAGAGCCTGAGTACAGGTTTGAGCAATAGTTTTTTTAAAAATTTTCGCATGCAGGCTAAGGGTTCATGGTTGATGGTTCATAATTCATGCGATCGTTCGCTTGCTTCTTTGAAGTTAAAAAAATAGCTCCGTATAATCGGAGCCAAAGAACTTAATAGTGTTTAGTAAACCCACTCGCTACTTCCCACTCACCACTAACTATTTCACCGCAATCATGCTGATCTCCACATTCACAGCCTTGGGAAGCGCCGATACCTGTACGGTTTCTCTTGCAGGAAAATCACCGTCAAAATATTTTCCATACACCTCGTTGATCTCGCTAAAACGGTTCATATCGGTAATAAATATTGTTGTCTTTACTACATTGTTAAAGCTCATTCCTGCTTCCTGCAAAATAACTTTCAGGTTTTGCATTACCTGGTGTGTTTCATCCTGTATGTCGCGGTTCTTTAAATTGCCGGTGGCAGCATCAATGCAAACCTGCCCGGAAATGTAAAGCGTTTCGTTCACTAATATGGCTTGGTTGTAAGGCCCAATGGGAGCAGGTGCATTTTTGGTGTTGATGATCTTCTTTTCCATGGTACGAATTACACGAATTATGGCGAATTACCAGGAAATATTTTTTCAGTAAAGAAGTTCAGATGTAATACTTGAAAATGAAAGTACTTGCGCAATTGACTATAATTCGTGTAATTCGTGTTTATAAACTCAAATGATGCAGCTGATAATTTTGGCCAATGAAAATTTGAAGGAAGAATTGCTAAGCAACGGAACGCAGCAGGGGGCAGAACTGGTTTTTATTTCTAACGTAAATGAATTTTTAGCTTATCCAAAAGCAGCTGCTTTCATCGACCTTCTTTTTGAGAATAATCACATCAGCGTATTAAAACAAGTCTTGCCAAAGCTTGTTATTATTAACAGTGTTGAAGCAACATTGTCTGAAACGAATGGTTCTTTTGTACGTATCAATGGCTGGAATACGTTTTTAAAATCACCGCTGGTAGAAGCATCATCGCTGGAAGAAAAAAACAAGAAAAAAACAGAAGATGTATTTTCTCTCTTCAATAAAAAAATAGAATGGCTTGATGATGTTGCTGGTTTTGTTACTGCCAGGGTAATTAGTATGATCATCAATGAAGCGTTCATTGCATTGAATGAAGGTGTGAGCACCAAAGAAGAAATTGATACGGCAATGA
>JBQCHB010000271.1:0-22724 GCA_051955075.1 Flavisolibacter sp. | reverse complement strand
TATAACACGAATTTTGAACCACGAATTATACGAATTAATATCTTGAGCGGATAATTGCTATTATGAAACGATTTGCAAGCTTCCTTTTTGTTCTTATTTGTTTTTATGCCAACGCTCAAAAAATTGATGTGCAGCATTACAAATACGAAATTGAATTATCCGACCAGTCCGACGCTATTAACGGGAAGGCTTTTATTACCGTAAAGTTTTTGGAGGATGCACCTATTATAAAGTTCGATTTGATTTCTGGTGAAGATGAAAAAGGCATGTATGCTTTTGCCGTAAAAGAAGGGAACCAGTCGCTCACTTCTACGCACCGAAACAATGTTATTATTATTAGCCTGCTGAAGCCTGCGAAAAAAGGAGAGGTGCGGACGTTTGAGATTAGTTATATGGGCACACCCAAAGATGGATTGATCATTTCGAAAAATAAATTCAACGAACGTACTTTTTTTGCGGACAACTGGCCCAACCGGGCACATAACTGGATTCCCTGCAACGATGTGCCTTCCGATAAAGCAACAGTGGAGTTTATCGTAACAGCGCCTTCGCATTATAAAGTTATTTCCAACGGCTTGTTAGTAGAAGAAAAAGAATTGGCCAGCAATAAGAAAAGAACATATTGGAAAGAAGATCTTGTCATTCCCACCAAAGTAATGGTCATTGGCGCTGCAGATTTTGCAGTAAAAAGGGTGGATAGCTCTTACCACATTCCGGTAACGGCCTGGGTGTATAAGCAGGACAGTATTAAAGGAACTTATGATTATGCCCTGGGCGACGATATTTTGAAATTTTACGAAAGCTATATCGGTCCGTATCCATATAAAAAGTTGGCCAACGTAGAATCGAAAACCATTTTCGGGGGCATGGAAAACGCCAACGCTATTTTTTATGCGGAAAGCACGGTTACGGGCACCCGCAAATCGGAAGCGTTGATGGCGCATGAAATAGCGCATCAATGGTTTGGCAACACTGCTACAGAGAAAAACTTTTCGCACTTGTGGTTGAGCGAAGGTTTTGCCACCTATATGACAGACATGTACATAGGTCAGAAATACGGTGTGGATAGTTTCCAAAAACGCTTGCAGGAAGAGCGGGAGCAAGTGGTTCAATTCTCCAAAAAATCTGATCAGCCTGTGGTAGATTCTGTTTCTGATTACATGGATCTGCTCAATGCCAACAGTTATCAAAAAGGCGCCTGGGTGCTACACATGCTGCGCAATGAAGTGGGCGACAGTAATTTTAATAAGATCATCCGCACTTATTATAATCAGTATAAATTCAGCAATGCCGATACAAGGGATTTTGAAAAAGTAGCCGAACAGGTTTCAGGTAAAGACTTAAAATGGTTTTTTGATCAATGGTTGTATCAACCGGGCATTCCGCAATTAAAAATTGAAATGAAAGCTGATGGTGATGATTTTAAATTGAATATTAAGCAGGGAGATGTGGTTTATCGCTTTCCTATCGACGTAAATATTTTAGGCAATCTTGGTACAGGTAATTTAAAAGAACGGTTTTATGTTGATAGCAAAGAAGCAGCATTTAAAATAAAAACCAAAGGCCCTTTCAGAGTCGTTATTGATCCGGATACGAAATTGTTGTACAACGAAGTGAAGTAACTCACTATCACATAGTCGAAATAAAAAAGCCTCTGATGACTTCAGAGGCTTTTTATATCCCAATAATCTTTTAAATCATATCAATCCCGGTTCAGACAAGCATCGTCACCGGATTCTCCAAATACTTTTTAAACGTTTGCAAAAATGAAGCGCCTACAGCACCATCCACACTTCTGTGATCGCAGCTTAAAGTTACTTTCATCACATTGCTTACGCCAAAGCCATCACCTTTGCGCACTACTACTTCTTTAATGCGGCCCACAGCCATAATGGCGCTGTCTGGCGGGTTGATAATGGCAGTAAATTCATCAATGTCCATCATGCCCAAATTAGAAATAGTGAAAGTGTTTCCTGTAAACTCGTTAGGCTGTAATTTTTTATTGCGGGCCTTTCCTGCCAGTTCTTTGCTTTCGCCGGCAATCTGGCTCAGTGTTTTTTGATCGGCAAAGCGAACTACCGGAACGATCAATCCATCTTCGATAGCCACGGCCACGCCAATGTGCACATGCTGGTACTGGCGAATGAAGTCTCCCATCCACGAGCTGTTCACTGCCGGATGTTTGCGCAGTGCCATAGCAGCAGCTTTTACCACCATGTCGTTGAAAGATATTTTTACATTGCTTACTTCATTCATTTGTGCCCTTGCCTGCATGGCATTGTCCATGTTGATTTCCATGGTCAGGTAAAAATGTGGGGCATTGAATTTACTTTCACCCAAACGCTTGGCAATCACCTTGCGCATTTGTGAGTTGCTGATGTCGGTATAGCCCTCCTGTCCGGAAATGGGTTGAGCAGTTGATTGGTTGAAAGGTTGATTGGTTGACGGAGCAGCTTGTTGTTTTGGAACAAAATTGTCAATATCGCTTTTTACAATTCTTCCTTTATCGCCGCTGCCCTTAACCTGTGAAAGGTCAATGACTTTTTCTTTTGCCAACTGTTTGGCTAATGGTGAAGCTTTGATGCGGCCATCTGTGGTAGTTAATTGGTTGGCTGGTTGAGCAGTCGATTGAGCTGCTGCCTGCCCTTCGTTATTCGAACTTCCTTGTTCCTTGTTCGTCTGTTCTTGTGTTTTATCACTTGTGTTTTGTGCACTTCCGCCACCGCCTTTTGCTGCGGCTACAATTGCATTTACGTCTACTTTTCCTTCTTCGCCAATAATGCACAGCAAATCGTTCACTGCAATTTTTTCTCCCGGCTTTGCTCCCTGGTATAACAGCTTGCCATTTTTATAGCTTTCCAATTCCATTGTGGCTTTGTCTGTTTCAATATCTGCCAGCACATCGCCTTTCTTCACTGTATCGCCAACGTTTTTATGCCACGCAGCCACGACGCCTTCTGTCATGGTATCGCTTAAGCGAGGCATTAATACCACTTCCTCCATTTTGCTCAGATCCATTGCAGGTGCTTCTGGTTTGGCTGTTTGAGGTTGCGTCGATGATGGTGCAGTTTGCCCTTGTTCATTATTCCTTGTTCCTTGTTCTTTATTCGTTTGTTCCTTGTTCGCTTGTTCCGCCGGCTTGCTGCCTTTATTGCCTGCAACAAGTTGTGAAACATCTTCTCCCGGCTGGCCCAAAATGGCCAACAGATCATCTACATTAATTTTTGCTCCTTTATCTCCGCCAATATAAAGCAGGGTGCCATCTTTATAGCTTTCCAGTTCCATAGTGGCCTTATCGGTTTCAATTTCGGCAAGCAGGTCGCCTTTTTTTACCGGGTCACCAATTTTTTTATGCCATGCGGCAATTACACCTTCCGTCATCGTATCGCTCAGGCGGGGCATCAATATCACTTCGGCCATGATTCTTGTTCGGTTTATTTTGAGTGCCGAAATTAAAGCAAAACAAGGAAATAGAAGGAAATGAAGAATTGGCGGGAGAAAAAGGGGATTGCAAACATTGCTACTCACTGCCGGTGTTTTGCAAAACGCTTATTGCTTCTTCCGGTGTTAAAACTGGTAATATGCTTTTTTTGAAATCTTTAGTATTTCTTGTAACAATGGCGTCAAGCTTTGAAATGCTCAAAGCGCAATGATATTGAATAGCATCTTCAAAATCTTTGAAATCCGTTTTCAGAGATCTTTTAATGATGGATTTTGTAACGTCAGCTATATCTGTTAATTCAGATAGCTCATCGAGCAGTTTAATAGTTTCCTTGCTTGTTAAGGACTGGCGAAGGATATAGTAAATGTTGTTATACGAAACAGCGGAGATAAATAAATTGATTTTACTTTCTGACGAATAGTTAAAAATCCGGGCGGCGGGAATAGAAAACGGCTTACGGTCGGCTAAAAAGTCAATCACCACGTTAGTGTCCAAAAACAGTTGCTGCATTATTTGCACTTTTTGGATACAGCCTTACCAATTTCTTTTTTATAATCAAAGTTAGAAGGAAGTTTTACGGATCCCATCAGTTTTACAACTTTTGGTGATAAGGCTTCTTCAGATGATTCTTTAGTAACAATTGATTTTAAGTAATTCTCAACTATATGAGAGAGGCTTTTGCCCTTTTTTAGAGCATATTTTTTTGCGGAATGTATTACCTTCTCTTCAATGGTCAATGTCAACTTTGTTGTCATAGCACGTGTACATTATATGTAAATATACGTGTAAAGTCTGGAATGCAAAGAGATCTCATGATTTGCTTGTGCAGTTCAACAGAATTATCGTGATCTAAAGAATGCTGACTAACTACTTCAGCCTACTACTTCCACCTCTTTCACACTACCTGTCCGCTTCAACACGCCCCAGCTCTGTAGTTCGCCTTTAATAGCCCTGCGCAGTGATTTGAACAATACCCACCACATCAGCCAGCGGTAAATCAGCCTTTGCGGGATGAGCCAAATTAACCGGGAAAGTTTTTCTTTCTCCATGCGAAAAGCGATGATGGCAACGCCTGCATCGAACAGCATGAACACGAAATAATAAGGGATGATCTTAGATGCATTGCCGGTGAGCAAGCCCACCGCCATAAACAGATCGGCAAAAGGAATAAAGGCAGGAATGATGTACTGAAACAATAGAATATTGGGCATTGCCAAACAACCCAGCCATTTATATTTTGTGTTGAACAAAAGATCCTTGTGCTTCCAAAAAGTTTGCAATACGCCAAAGCTCCAGCGAAAACGCTGTTTTAAAAACTGTTTTGTTTTTTCCGGTGCTTCGGTATAAGCAATGGCGTCGTTCTCATTTTTTATAGTATAGCCTGCACGCAGTATGCGAATGGTAAGGTCACAGTCTTCAGCCAGTGTATCGGTCGTAAATCCGCCGGCATCTTCAATAGCTTTTTTCCGAAACGCACCAATAGCACCGGGAACAACCGTAATGGCGTTTACACTTGCAAAAGCACGGCGATCAAAATTTTGGCTGCTGATGTACTCAATAGCCTGCCATTTGGTGAGCATGTTTACTTCGTTGCCCACTTTTACATTGCCGGCGACGGCCCCCACCCGGCCCCCCTCAACGGGAGAGGAGTGCCACTCACTAACCTCGCTTTTCAGAAAGCTGCTATTCAAAGTAGCATCTTGCACAGGCATGGGCTGTGCCTCGGTGGCCTTTCCACCGGAAAGGTCGGGATGGGCCATGTGTTTCATCAACTGCCTCACTGCATCATGTTTCAATTTTGTGTCTGCATCAATACAAACCACAAACTCCGCATCGGATTGCGCAATGCCATAATTTAGCGCCGACGCTTTGCCGCCATTTGGCTTGGTAAAGGCTTTTATTTTTGGATGGTTGGCAAATACATCCACCACTTTTGCATATGTATCATCCTTACTCCCATCGTCTACAAAAATGATGTCGAAGTTGGCATAGTCTGTCTTTAATAGATTTTGCAAAGAGCTTATGATATTTACATCTTCGTTGTATGCCGGTACAATGATGGAAACAAAAGGAAAAGAACCAATGGGCAGTGTGGCCGCAGCCTTACTTTCGTGTGCTTTTTCTTTAAATGCCAAAAATGCCATCAGTAAAATGCGGGTAATAGAAAGGATAATGAAGGTGATGAAAAGAGAGAATAAAATTCTTCCTGCCCAATAAGTGATCTCTAAAAAAACATAATTGGTTTGCAGCAAATAATACCCGCTACCTTTTGGCACCGGTGGCATCAATTCTTCTTTCTTTTTGCCAAGCAGATCGGCTATGGTTGTAAATGTGTAACCTCTTTTTTGAAAGTAATCAATAATCTTAGGAAGTGCTTCCAGCGTGGCTTTGCGGGTTTCGCCACCGGCGTCGTGTAAAAGAATGATATTGCCTCCTGTGGTTTTGCCTTCATCTAAATCAAGTTCTTTTTTTCTTTGGATGGTACGCTGCACAATGGTGTCTGCATTAACGCCAGGCTCCCAGTCAAGCGGATCAATGGATTCGCCTATGTCTAAATAGTTTTTTGTACGGGCAATAGCAACGGGAATTAATTCTTCCATTTTCTCCGGCGTGAAATCGGCGTTGTAGGGCGCCCTGAAAAGTACGGTGGAGTGACCTGTTACGCATTCGATCAAAAGCCGTGTTGATTCCATTTCTATTACAGCACGCTGGTGGCTGACTTCTGCAATGTTAGGATGTGTGAAGGTGTGATCGCCTATTTCATGGCCTTCACGATAAATGCGTTTGATTAATGGAATATTATTTTCGGCATTCAAACCCACAACAAAAAAAGATGCCGGAACATGTTTTTTTGCAAGAATGTCCAACACTTTGGGTGTCCATGTTGGATCGGGTCCATCGTCGAAAGTAAGTACCAGCTTCTTTTTATTACGAATGGTGTCGCTGCCATTCCAGCCATATTTTTTTGCCATGAAAGAACTGGGCAGACTATCGTAATTCTCTTCTGCAATTAGAAGATCGGCCGAGTCTATTTCTGTGTTTAAGTTGCCTTTCCTGGGCATGGTCAATACATCCAACACCTCGCCAAAGCCGGAATAGGTAACATTATCCGGCGATTGAATGTGCGCAAACGAACTGAAATCAAAATGCCTTGCAGAGTCTTCTGAAAGGTTTTTGTTGTAAAAGTTCCAGATGCGATCGTCCTCCGAGCCCAGCCTCCAAAGCGCTACGCCGGCCAGGCTGCTTTCGGTAGCAAATCGCATGGCATTAAATGTGGTGGCAGCATCGGTGAAGTAAGCCTGGTGCTCTATGTTATCATCATCGAAATAAGAGAAATTCAGGTTGTAGGTATCATCGTTAAAATCAATTTCTGCCTGTGCTTCTTTAGCTGTTGTCAGTGCATCCTGGTAGGTGAGTACCGTCACATCGTTTGGATCAGGATTTGCGTCTTTAGGCCAATCGTAACCAAAAGCTGCTAAACCTAAAACAATTTTATTAGCGGGAATTTTTTTGATAGCCTCGTCTACAGCCGCTTCAATCCATTTTTGTTCGGCAATGGGGCCTGGTTTGGTGCCCGAAGAATATTCATCATAAGCCATCACAAAAAGAAAGTCATTGTATTTTGCCAGTGCTTCATAATTATAATCTTCGTTGAAAGGAATCACATCCTGTGTTACCAAAAAATGTTTGGCGTGTAGTTTTTCATACAGCTCTTTTTGAAAAGCAACAAACGCTTCGTCGGAAGTTTCTTTTAATTCTTCAAGGTCAACATTGACGCCGGCGAACTTATTTTTTCCCAGAGTTTTAATGAGATCGTTGATCAGCCGTTCTCTTTTGTATTTGTTAGTGATGATGCGATGCACTGCTTCGCCATGAAAATTTTTATCCTTGTTATAAAAATTGGAAAGCATTGGCATGATATTGACACCTGCATTTTTCATGACGGCAAAACCCGGAGCATCGATAGATGTAAAAATGGTATCTGCTGTAGGGTCAATGAATAGCCACTCTGGAATAACAAGATTGAGCTTTTGAATATTCCGTTGCAGCGAAGTGAACGATTGCTTGTTCCAGGTTACATAAAAAGCAGAGCGAATGCCGCATGGCATGTTGGTGTTGCTGATATTGCGATAACCGGCGGGAACTTTTGTTTTATAAGGTGCTTTATTGGTTATTTCTTTTTGGTTAATATATTGACGGAAGCCCTTGTACTTTTTTGCCAGTAAACTGTTTTTGGAAAGAAAATTTTGCTGGCCAGACAGCGCCTGTTTGTAAGAACTAAGCTGCGGCAGGTTGGGCAATTTTTCAGTAAAGAACCAAATAACAATGGCGAACACAGCAACCGCTGTTAGTAAGAAGAAAACCCTGGTGCTCCACTTAAAGCGGTGCCAGCGGGTAGCTGAATTAGTTTGGAAAATTTGCTTTCCGTGCATGTTCCATAAATATGAAGCAAAGTTGAACCCATAAATGCTAATGCAAATTTTAAATTCGGTGAACGAGATGTTAAAGAACATCTGAACCAAGATTTGAGAGAATCAAAGGATCATTGAGAGAAAATGAAATCTTCTCTCAATGATCCTTTGAAAATTGAAGACTCCTGTCTTTTGCTAATCTTCGAATTTCTAAATCAAGGGTAAGACTAAAAATCTAACTCTAATCGCAACCTATCTCGCAGTTCTTTCACTAATGGATATTGCTCAATAATTTTTTGATACTGTTCTCTTGAGCTTAGTGGTAGGTCAAGAACAATATTTTCGTTAACGCCTTCTATCAGGACAATAATAAATTGAAGTTGCCTGTTCTCTAATTCTTTTTGCAAAAATTCGCAGGCTTTATTGCGTTCCAGCTCTAAAAATTTTTGGTTGATATTATTGGTAACAACCGCTTCAAAACTGTTACTGTCTTTCACCCGCAACTGGGCCGTTTCAAAGCTTTGCCAGGCGGGGTTTTTGGCTTCTTTCAGGCTAACAATAAATTTTCCCCAAGCCGATTTCAATGACGCCTCATCCAAAGGTTTGTCAGCCGCTTGCTGTCTTCCATTTCCATTGCCGATTTTTTGTCGAATTGTATCTAACGAAGAAAGTTTTTTGCCTGTTGTAATTTTAGATGAAGTTGTGTTTGTTACAGGTGGAGCATTGTATCCTTCTTTTTTTTCTTCTACGACCGGTAGCGGTTCAGGTTTTGTTTCAATAATAAGTTTGGCTTCGCTTTGTTTGGCTTTTGGCTTTTGTATAGAAATTGAAGTTGGCGTAATTGGCGTGGCAATAGGAGCAATGCTTCTAAAAGCCACTGCTTTTGCTTCGTCAACTATTTTTTTTTTATCAACGCCGGCGCCGTTCGCTGTTAGTTGCAAAGCCTGTTGCAGGTAACAAAGTTTTATTAACGCCAATTCTACGTGCAAACGCTTGTTTCGTGCAGCCTTAAAACTAATTTCTGCTTCATTCAAAATATTTAAAGCGCTGACCAAATAACCGGCATCAGTTCTTTTGGCTGTGTCGGCGTAGCGCTGGCGAAAACTTTCTACCACCTCCAACAAACTTGCTACTCTTTCATCTTTACAGATCAAAAGATTGCGAACAAATTCTGCAAAGCCATTCAAAACCATATCGCCTTCAAAACCTTTTTTGTCTATGTCGTCATACAACAACATAGCTCCTGCAAGGTCCTGGTTTAACATGCAGTCAATGAGCTGGAAATAATAATCAGCGTCTAAAATATTTAAGTGCTCAATCGTGTTATCGTAGGTGACTTCACCGTTGGTAAAGCTGACAATCTTATCTAAAATGCTCAACGCATCACGCATGCAGCCCTCGCTTTTTTGCGAGATGAGTTGCAGCGCTGTTTCCTCTGCTTTAAAATGTTCTTTGCCGGCAATGTCCTGCAAGTGATCAACGGTATCCTGTAAAGTGATGCGCTTGAAATCAAAGATTTGACAACGGCTTAAAATGGTAGGAAGGATTTTATGTTTTTCCGTAGTGGCCAAAATAAAGATGGCATAGGGTGGTGGTTCTTCCAATGTTTTTAAAAAAGCATTGAAAGCCGCAGATGAAAGCATGTGCACCTCGTCAATGATGTACACTTTATATTTTCCTGCTTGCGGTGCAAAGCGAACCTGTTCTACAAGACTCCTGATATCTTCAACCGAGTTATTGCTGGCGGCATCCAGTTCGTGGATGTTCATGGACGTGCCCTCATTAAAAGATTTGCAGGAATGACATTCGTTGCAGGCTTCACCTTCCGGCGTTAGGTTTTCGCAATTGATGGTTTTGGCCAAAATTCTTGCGCAGGTTGTTTTTCCCACACCTCTTGGCCCGCAAAATAAAAAAGCATGGGCCAGGTGGCCGCTTTTAATGGCGTTCTTTAAGGTGGTTGTGATATGTTGTTGTCCGACTACAGTGTCAAAAGTCTGCGGACGATATTTTCTGGCTGAAACAATAAATTTTTCCATAAATGCGGTTGCAAGATAGGTTTTTTGTAAGCTGAAGAAAGGCTAAAAATTTGCACCTTTTATTCCCTAAAACCGTGTCAGGCTGATGAACGACCGGGAATCTTTTACCTTATTTTATTGTGAAGAATGTATTGTGCGAATATCAGGCAGCAATATATATAAACGTTGAGTGAAAGCAGTTGTCTGTAAAGGTTAATAAGATCATTTAGCAGCTTTTGTTTCCAGCGTAAAATCAACATCACGGTAAAATTCCTGTAAAGCTATTGAAAGCTCAATGCTGTTGAATTTTATCTGCTCATCTGGCAACTTGAATTCGGTGAGCAGCCATTCGTTGGGAGATTTTTTTACATACTGTTCAAGGCGCATTTCCCAACTGTAAATTATAACGTACTCTTTCAGAGACGGTATTTCCCTGTACAAATGAAACTTTTCAAGCCTGTCGTATTGTTGCGTGCTTTTTGAAAGAACTTCAATCAGCATGGACGGATTTAATACGGTATCGGTACGTCCATTCCAAAATTGAGGGTCACCGCAAATAACACTCAGATCGGGATAAGTAAAGAGACTGTTGGCTTCAATGTGTACTTTTAAATCACTTGGAAAAATATTGCAGGATTTGCCTTTAAGAAAGTTGTCTATAGAAGAAAGGCTATTTCGAACAATCAAATTATGGTTATAACCTGCGCCTGCCATAGCAAAAACTTCGCCGGCATAATATTCATGCTTCTCAACTGAAAGTTCTTCAGCTTCAAGGTATTCCTGTATGCTTATATGTTTTATAGAGGCAGGTAAAGCCATAGTACTAAAATTACAACATTATTAAACCTCAGCCCAATATAGGATGCCTCTTAAACTCTTTCGTTCTATCAAATAAATAACGGTAAGTAGTGAGGCGGCGACTTTGGTATACATCGCCCATGCCTAAGCCCACATTCAGCATTTTAGGATTAAAATCGCCGATCCATTGCATCTCGTATTCTGTGTATTCAAATGATGGCTGCATCACGTCTTTATAAGCTTCGCCGATAAGAAAGGCATCTATTCCTTTACCCTGGAATTCAGGTACGACGCCGAAAACAAGGCCTGTAAATTTTTTACAGGGTTTTGTTTTTTTCACCCACAAAAATTTCAGCTTGTGCAGCAAATCAAACTTTCCATTGAGGTATTTAAACCATTGATTTAAATCGGGTAGATTGACGAACAGCGCAATAGGATTCTCGTTGTGATAGGCAAACCACACGATGCGCTCATCCATTACGGGTTTCATTTTTTTGAACATCAGCAGTACCTGTTCTTTTTTCATTTCTTTTAAACCTCCGTGGCCTGCCCATGCGGCATTATAAACAGTGGCAAAATCGGCTGCAAATTTGTCCAGCTGTTTTTTATCAATACATTTTACAGAGAAAGCGGAATCTTTTTCATATTGTGCATGACGGTCTAACACCTTGTTGCTCATTTGCTGTTTCGGATCCATACCCAGACAAATTTGATTGAAGAAAAGTTGAAAGCCATAGGTCTCAAACAAATCTTTGTAATAAGGTGGGTTATAATTCATGCAATACAAGGGCGACTGAAAGCCTTCGACTACCAATCCCCACCAACGATCTCTTTCACCGAAATTGATAGGGCCGTCCATAGCTTCGACGCCTTGCTGCAACAGCCAATGTTTGCTCACATCAAACAACAGGTCAGCAGCATTTTGATCGTTGATGCAATCAAAAAAACCAATGCCGCCAACGCTTACATCATCACCTTTGTTCTTATATTTTTTATTGGTAAAGGCAGCAATGCGTCCAATAAGCTGATCATCTTTTTTTAAGATCCATCTTTTTATCTGTCCAAAGCGGAAGGTTTTATTTTTTTTAGGATCAAAAACATCATTAATATCCTTGTCCAGAGGTCGAATATAATTTGAATTGTCTTTATTGATCAACACATTTGTCAGTAAAAACTCTTTTGCCGTTTCTTTATCGGTTACTTCAATTAATTGCATTTGCTTTTTGATAAACGCTGCAAAGTAAATTAAAAGAGCTATTACATAAATATAATCCGATAATTATGGTGACGTATTACACGAACCGGTTAGACGAAAAAATTGTCTTGCCTAAAGGTAATTCGTGTAATACGCATTAATTTGTGTAATCAATTCGTAAACATTTTTTCTGCCAGCTTTTTATCATGATCATAAATATCATCTCTGAAATTTAACCTGCCTGCATCATCTACCCATGCTGTGTAGTAAGTAATGATAACCGGTACGGGTTTCTTCAATTTTACATACTTCTCAACCCCACTGTTCATGGCTTCGCTGATGCGTTCCGGCGTCCATTCAGGACTATTGCGCAAAAGGTAATTGGCCATTTTTTCAGGCTCCTGCAAACGAATGCATCCATGACTGTAGGCTCTTTTATCTTTTTCGAACAAGCTTTTTGCCGGCGTATCGTGGAAGTAAATATTAAAGCTGTTGGGAAATAAAAACTTTACACGGCCCAAAGAATTTTTCGCTCCGGGTAGTTGCCTTATTTTAGGCAAGCCGTCTTCTGTACCTACCTGTTCCATATTCTGACTGGCCAGGTAATTTGGATCTGTTTCCAGTTTAGGTAGGATTTCCTTTTTTACAATGCTTGGGGGCACGTTCCAGTAGGGACTGAAAACAACCTGGTTTAAATCACCGTTGAACATCATGGTATTGTGTCCTTCTTTACCAACAACAACATTCATATCAAAAGCTTTGTTCTTTCCTTCATACACATGCAGCACAAATTCAGGAATGTTCACCACTATCAATTCACCCGATGGTTCTATCGTCATCCAGCGCATGCGGCCCATGTTCATTAAAATTTCTTCTACTCTTTTTATTACAGGTACATTCATATCCTTAATGGTTTCTGCAGTAATAACGCCGGTAGGTGTATAGCCCATGCGTGCCTGGTAAATTTTTACAGCATTCTCCAAAGTATCGTTGAATATTCTACTCGTGTCATTTCCAATCATATCGCCGGAGAGTTGCAAACGCTTTTTAATAGAAGGAATGGCGGCGTCAGAGGCGCCTTTCTTTAAAGATTTTTTGGTGGCGGTAATTTGTGGCCAGCCGCCATTTTTGGCAATGTTGTAATACTTTCCCAGCTGCTCTTTCAACAATTTGTAAGGCTCGTTTACGTCTTCAAAATATTTATTGTCTTTATGTTTTTTATTGAGTAGCGAATCGGCTACATACATCGCATCTTGTTTTTTAAATGGAATAAAGCGTTCCATTTCTTTACGTTTTACATAACCTTTTTCATAATAGCCCAATATGTATAAAATAAAATGTTGGGTAAGGGTCAGCTCGGTATTGATGAAAGACTTGTCCGAAGCATTGACGCTGAGATCGTCTTCGGAAATTAAGTTGTCCATTCTTTTTTGCAGCGTTTTATCACGAAGCGTGGTATCATTATCATAAGTGGTTGCATAGTCATGAAGGTTCCAAAATGCCAACGCCTGTTCTGTCAATCCATCGCCACTAAACCATGCAAACTGGTAGTTGCGTGTATTGTAAAAGCTGCGTATGCGGCGTGCGACAGAATCTGGTACTTTTTTATCTACTATATATTTTTCAACAGCGCTGCTGTCTAAGAAAAGAGTGGAGTAGGCGTTAGAAGCATTAATGCTATAATCTCGCTTGCTTACATTTTTTTTAGCTTCAGGTTGGTCGTCATCGCTATTGCCACTGTTTCCATTATTTTGGCAGGATGCAAGAAGGCTGCAAAAGACAGCAGCGCAAAAAAATAAATTCTTCATACCGTTGAGTTTGCAAACCACATGCCTCAATTGACAGCTTTAAATTGTGGCGTCGTTAGATTTTTTTTTAGAAATTTTGGGGAATTGAGGAAGATAAGAAGTTCATAGTTAATGGTTCATAGTTCATGATTTAATGCAATTACCATTGTTTTTTGCTTAAAAATTTAGAAGAAAGTAAAGCAGATGGCCTTTCATTGATTATAGGAGGGGGACTTTTTCTTTTCTTTGTAACTAAATTCAACGCATGGCAAAATGTAATTTTTCAATTGACTTCGCAGGTTCGGCTCAGGACGTTTTTAACAGGGCAAAAGTGGCTGTTGAAAAGCAGGGTGGTAGCTTTACCGGCGACAGCAGCGGCGGTAATTTCTCAATCAATGTTTTTGGCACCATTAGCGGCACGTACACTGTTTCGGGACAGCAACTGCAAATAAGCATTGAAGAAAAACCGATGATGATTCCCTGTGGCGCTATTGAAAGTGCTTTGAAAGGCCAGATAGGATAAAAGCACGACGATAGCGAATGGCAAGCTCTAACAATCGCTTGTTGTTACAGCCGCTTCACCAAAAAGTTAATTCTACGGTTTGCTTCACAATCTTTCATTTCAAATTGGCAAATTAGCGGTGTGCCCTTACCTTTGCAGCCGAAATTGAAAACCGTTCTGTTTTGCAGAATTTTTTCAAGCGGAAAAAATCTTCTTTTAAAAGCTATATATGGCAAAAGTTGGTAAGGTAAAACAAATCATTGGCGCCGTTGTCGACGTACAGTTCGAGGGCAGCCTTCCTGAAATTTACAATGCTTTAGAAATAAAAAGAGACAATGGCGATACGCTGGTGCTCGAGGTGCAAAACCACCTGGGTGAGGACAGTGTTCGTACCATTGCTATGGATGGTACTGAAGGTTTAACCCGTGGTGCCGACGTAACAGACACAGGTGCACCTATAACCATGCCTGCCTCTGACCAAATTAAAGGCCGCCTTTTTAATGTAACCGGCGATCCTATCGACGGTCTGCCGCCAGTACCAAAGGTGAATGGCCGTCCCATTCACGCCAAACCACCGGCTTTTGAAAATCTTTCTACAGCTACGGAGGTTTTATTTACCGGTATTAAAGTAATTGACCTGATTGAGCCTTATGCAAAAGGTGGTAAGATTGGTCTGTTTGGTGGTGCTGGTGTAGGTAAAACCGTGTTGATCCAGGAATTGATCAACAATATTGCAAAAGCTTATTCGGGTGTATCTGTATTTGCCGGTGTAGGTGAAAGAACCCGTGAAGGAAATGACCTGATGCGTGAAATGATTGAAGCAGGCATTATGAACTACGGCGATGCCTTTAAACATAGCATGGAAGAAGGCGGATGGGATCTGAGCAAGGTGAATATGAACGAATTGGCGGAATCCAAAGCAACTTTCGTTTTTGGACAAATGAACGAGCCGCCAGGAGCCCGTGCCCGTGTGGCACTTTCGGGTTTGACCATTGCAGAATATTACCGCGATGGCGACGGTACAGGTAAAGGACGTGATATCTTATTCTTTGTTGACAATATCTTCCGTTTCACCCAGGCTGGTTCAGAGGTATCTGCACTTTTAGGTCGTATGCCTTCAGCCGTGGGTTATCAGCCAACACTGGCTACAGAAATGGGATTGATGCAGGAAAGAATTACTTCTACTAAAAACGGATCAATTACTTCTGTACAGGCGGTATATGTGCCTGCAGATGACTTGACCGATCCGGCTCCTGCAACAACTTTTGCTCACCTGGATGCTACAACGGTGTTGTCCCGTAAAATTGCTGACCTTGGTATTTATCCGGCTGTTGACCCGTTGGATTCTACCTCAAGGATTTTGATGCCGTCGGTTGTGGGTGAAGCGCATTACAATACCGCAAACCGTGTTAAGCTGATCTTACAGCGTTATAAGGAATTGCAGGACATTATCGCCATATTGGGTATGGATGAGCTGAGCGATGAAGATAAACAAACTGTGTTCCGTGCCCGTAAAGTGCAGCGTTTCCTATCGCAGCCCTTCCATGTGGCCGAAGCTTTTACCGGCTTGAAAGGCGTGTTAGTGCCTATCGAGGAAACGATCCGTGGTTTTAACATGATCATGGATGGTGAAGTGGATGAGTATCCTGAAGCAGCTTTCAACCTGGTGGGTACTATTGATGATGCCATCGAAAAAGGTAAGAAGCTGCTGGCGCAAGCGCAGGGATAAAGCCCCTGTCCCCCCTGAAGGGGAGACTTAGGTGGTTGAAATCTTCTTATTTCGATTTGTTCTTTAGCATAGAGTTGAAATGATTGTGTTATCAGCAGACAGATTGCTATTAAGCTTTCGTTGCGTCGCACACTTGTACTGTAACAATTTTATTAAACTGTTTAAATCTAAGTTCTCCCTTTAGGGAGACAGAGGGCATGACTTTAGAAATATTAACTCCGGAACGTAAATTATTCAGCGGCGAAGTGTTTGGTGTGCAAATGCCTGGCATTAGCGGTTCGTTTGAAGTGCTGGACAAGCATGCACCATTGGTAAGTGCTTTAAAAGCAGGCCGTGTGAAGGTTTTGCGTGACAAGCAAAATCATACTGCTTCTTATGATATTCAAAGCGGTTTTGTAGAAGTGTTGAATAATAAAGTAACAGTGCTGGTGGAAGGCGCTACGGTGGTTGAGTAATACTGTAAATTATAAAAGCAAAAAGCCGTTGTCATTGACAACGGCTTTTTATTTACCACGAGGTTCTGTTTTTGATAATAAGCGTGTTTGCCATCTTATCGTGCAAGGTTTGGTTTTTATCATCCCATAGCATCATAAGATAGCCTATGCATAGAATAAGCATGGAAAGATACTTCCCAAAATGCCTTGCTGTCGCCTGGCCAAAACTAATAGGATTTGCATTCAGGTCAGTGACTTTTAAACCCATTGCTCTTTTTCCGAAAGTTGCCTGGCTTCTTCCCGACTCCATGCTTGCACAATATATCCAGCCAATGGCGATAGAGATTAATGTGCTTTCAACTCCGTCAACAATTACCTCGAGCAAAATATTTGGTATAATAAGAATCACGCCATCAATTAATGATGCTAAAAAACGTTCCCAAAAATTACCATAGACAAATATTTCCTGCTGAAAGAGATCTGTTGGTTCAGTAGGTGACGAATAGTTTTGGTATTCCATAAAAGAATTTCTGCCAAGAAAGTAATTATTTTTTAAAGAAGAAAGAGAAGTGAAATATTATTGTAAAGACATCATTGATTTGCCATCAATTCAACTGCGGATCAATTGGAAAATTGATCATCATCTCAAATTCACCACCCAAATGTTTTAGTGAGTCTTTCCAAATTTCTTCTGCATTGGGATGAAAAACCAGTTGACGAACTGCTTCTACAGTAAGCCAGGTCTTTTCAGCCATTTCGGTATCCAGTTGTCCTGAACTCCAGCCCGAATAACCAATATAAAAACGGATCATTTCCGGATTGGCATTTCCGCTGTTGATGAGGTCTACAACGGCATCAAAATCGCCGCCCCAAAAAACACCTTTCATGACCTCTATGCCTCCGGGAATTTCTTCAGGATACCTGTGTAAAAAATGAATAGTATTCATTTGTACAGGCCCGCCATAATAAACAGGAAGTTTATGACCTTCCACCTCCGGCAAAAGTTCATCCAGCGTATTTTCGTATTGACGGTTCAGCACAAAGCCGATAGTGCCGTCTTCGCGGTGCTCTGCTAAAAAAACCACCGTTCGCATAAAATTCGGATCTTTTAAAAAAGGATCGGCTATGAGTAAAACTCCGGCTGCAGGCTGTACCATAGGCTGTCAATATCTGTTAAATATAATGCATAACAATCTTATGCCATCGCAAATGAGGAGTACAGCAATATTTTTGTAATCCAATTTTTTACATCATATTGCTGTCTGTGAAACGAATTTTTCCAATCATACTCGTCTTAATAACTTTATCACTGCTGGGAATTATTTATATCCAGATCAACTGGCTGCACAATATGGTGTTGCTGCGCAAAGACCAAATAGATCAAAAGGTAAGAGATATTGCCAAGCAAGTTGGGGAAGACCTGGCGCAATACAAAGGTTCATCTGCTCCGGCAGGACTGAAATCATTTCTTGACCCGAATAATTTTTCGCTGGATTATCCAAGAACTTATAACGTAAGCCAGCGGTTTACCACGCAGGAATTGTACGACAGGATAAAGGCAGCCTTTGTAGCATCGAAGCTGGAAAACATTCCTTTTGAATTTGCGCTGGTAACGCTAAAGAATGAAGCCATTGGACAGATGTAAAGGCAATCTAACAACTTTACTACAGGGTATTAAGATACTTCCCGTTATTATTTTAATGCCTATCATTTAGTTCCACCAAGCGGCTCGGCTGCCGAAAATCTTACAGCCAATGAATGGATCATTATTGTAGTGCCTAATGTAACCGACATTGTTTACAAAGGTCTTCGTGGCAATATTGCGGTAGCCATTATTTTTACTTTGGTTATTTGCACAGCTTTTTTCCTTACACTGCGTACCATGTTGCGTCAAAAGAAGCTAAGTGAAATTAAAAACGATTTCATCAACAATATGACGCATGAGTTTAAAACACCTATCGCAACCATTTCATTGGCAGTAGATGCCATCAGGAATGAAAAAGTGCAGAAAGATGTAAGCAAACTCTCTTATTTCAGTGAAATTATCAAAGAAGAAAACCAGCGCATGAACCGCCAGGTAGAAACTATTTTGAAATCGGCCCTGATGGACCGGCAGGAAGTTCAATTGAATCTAAAACCTTTGCATGTGCATACCATCATTCGTGATGTGGCTGATAATTTCATGCTGCGCCTGCAGGAAAAACAGGGAACACTGGAAATGGATTTGAATGCGCAAAACGATTTGATTGAAGGTGATGAGGTACACATATCCAACCTCATCAATAATTTGATGGATAATGCGGTGAAATATTCGAAAGACACTGTGCCACCAAAAATTTGTATTACTACCTCATCTAACAATAAAAAGTTCATCATCAAAATTTCCGATAACGGTATTGGTATGACGAGAGAAACCGTGAAAAGGATCTTTGAAAAATTTTACCGGGCACATACCGGCAACATTCACAATGTAAAAGGTTTTGGTTTAGGATTGAGTTATGTAAAAACCGTTGTGGAAGGCCACGAAGGAATTATAAAAGCCGACAGCACTTTAGGTAAAGGAAGCTGCTTCACAATTGAATTTCCGCTAAGAGATAGTTGATATACTATTAACTATCACGTCGCCATAATAAGCTACTATCACCATAACTTAAGAAGCGGTAATCATTATCCAATGCATGCTGATAAACCTTTTTCCAATCTTCGCCAATAAATGCAGCAATCAATAAAAGAAGTGTTGACTGCGGTTGATGAAAATTGGTAATCAAGGCAGCTGGTATTTTGAATTGATAACCGGGCACAATAATGAGGCTTGTTTTACAATGCAGTTCGTTTGTATCATGTATTTGCATCCAGCTCAACAAATTTTGAAGGCTTTTTTTATATGAAATGTTGTTGTATTGCTCATCCAATTCGTAAGCTTCCCACTGGCCTAATTCCAATTCATCAGCCATCGTTTTTTTTACTTTTAACCCCAGCCAATACAAACTTTCTAATGTTCGCAAAGAAGTAGTGCCGACCGCTACAATTTTTTCTGATGCGATCAGCTTTTTTATTAATTCTTTTGAAACTGTAAAAGGTTCGCTGTGCATTTGATGTCCGGCTATAGCTTCTGCCTTCACAGGTTTAAATGTGCCTGCACCTACGTGCAGCGTTATGTAATTAACATCAACATTTTTTGCTCTTAATTCTTCGAATGTTTTGTTAGTGAAATGCAGTGCGGCCGTGGGTGCTGCCACGGAGCCTTCGTGTTTGCTAAAAACCGTTTGATACCTTTCCCAATCCATTTTTTCCGCACTTCTTTTTATGTAAGGCGGTAATGGAATGGCGCCGGTGGCATGCAGCACTTCAACAAAGGAAAGTTCAGGCGGCTGCCAGTCAAATTCGATCAAAAAATAATCATCTTTCTTATCGATATACCTTGCCAAAAGATGAGATTCATTCGAAGATGAAAAGGATTTGTGTAAAACTTGTCCGGCTTTCCACTTTGAAGCGCCGCCAATCAGGCACTTCCATACAGCTTTTTGCTTTTGCTGCATAGCCTGTTCTATGCTTTGCTGATGAGGCTCCAAACAAAAAATCTCAATGACACCACCAGTTTCTTTCTGAAATAAAATCCTTGCTTCAATCACGCGGGTATTGTTGAGAATAAGTGTAGTGTCCTCCTGTAGATGTTGAGGTAAGTCGAAGAACTGATCGTCAGTAACCTGGCCATTTTTATAAATCAAAAGCTTTGATTGATCTCTGCCTTGCAAAGGAAACTCTGCAATTCTGTTTTGCGGGAGCGTGTATGTATAATCCCTGATAAGGATTTCCTGCGGTAAAATATTCATGCGGCTAACGGCAGCATTTAAGGTTTAAAAATCGTGTTTTTGGGCAGCTTTGCACAATAATTCACACTTATCCACACTTCATTCACAGCAAATTTCAATTAAAAAAAATTTATAGGGTAAAACCCTTGTCTGAACTGCATTTTAGCCATTTTCAACTTGTGGAAAAATTAAACAAGCGAAAATTGCTGTTGCAAAGTGGGAAAAAGTGTTATTTTGTGTTAAATCAAGCCATTCTTTTTCCAACCAATTGAAAATGACAGGTTTTATAGGCGAATTTGAATCAACTCTGGACGCAAAAGGTCGCTTTCTTCTTCCGGCTGGCTTAAAAAAGCAACTGCCTGAAGGCGAAAATACACGTTTTGTTATCAACAGGGGTTTTGAAAAATGCCTGAGCCTGTACCCAACAAAAAGCTGGGAGCCGCTTTTTGCCAGAATTAGCACCTTGAATGATTTTGACCCGGCTGTTAGAAGTTTCCGCAGGTATTTTTTGAATGGAGCTACTGAAGTAGAGCTTGATTCAGCAGGAAGACTTTTGCTGCCTCCAAACCTTAAAGATTATGCGGAGCTGGCAAAAGACATTGTATTGGCCTCAGCGGTTGATAAAATTGAGATTTGGTCAAAAGAAAATTACGATAAGTTCTTTGAATCATATTCGCCAAATGACTTTAGTGCACTGGCGCAGCAGGTAATGGGAGGAAAAACAGAAAGCTAAGAGATGAAAAAAGGCAAAGAGAAGAAAAATATTTCTGCTCACAGCTCACCGCTCATAGCTCATGGTTCCTACCATATTCCGGTGCTGCTGAATGAAGTCATCGAAAACCTTAACATTAAGTCCAACGGTGTTTATGTGGACTGCACTTTCGGCGGCGGCGGACACGCAAAAGCCATTTTGCAAAAGCTGGATGAAAGTGGAAAATTGATTGGTTTTGATCAGGATGTGGATGCAAAGCAAAATATTCCTGACGATGAACGAATGCTTTTTGTTCCGCACAACTTTCGCCATCTGAAAAAGTTTTTAAGGCTTAATGGCATCAACGAAGTGGATGGAGTGTTGGCTGACCTTGGTGTAAGTAGCCATCAGTTTGATGAAGCGGGTAGGGGATTTTCCACAAGGTTTGATGGGCAATTGGACATGCGCATGGATCAACGCCAAAGCAAAACGGCCTTCAACGTGGTAAATGAATATAGCGAACAGCAGCTGCACAAATTGTTTGAACAGTATGGCGAGGTGACCAACTCGAAAACGCTGGCAAAAACAATTGTTGAGGTACGAAAGACAAGTTCTTTACAAACGATTGATGCTTTTAAAACGGCATTAAGCGGAGTGGTGAAAGGAAATCCAAACAAGTATTTCGCACAGGTTTTCCAGGCTTTGCGTATTGAGGTGAATGACGAACTAGGGGCTTTGAAAGAATTGTTGGAGCAACTTCCGCAGGTGTTGAAAAAAGGAGGAAGGGCAGCCATCATCACCTTCCATTCTATTGAAGACAGGATGGTAAAAATTTTTTTTCGCGACAACACTTTCGATTTACCGGAAGATAATCCTTTCACAACTGTGGAGAAACCAATGTTGTTGAAACTGGTGAATAAAAAACCAATTGTGGCAACGCAGGAAGAAATAAGAAATAATCCGCGGTCACGAAGCGCCAAGCTTCGGGTGGCGGAGAAGATATAAGAAAATAACATTCGAGGCACCAGGAACAAGACATCAATGTCGGAATCCGGAACCTTGAAGCTTGAGTCTTGAATCTTAAAAAATATGACTGAAAACAAAAAACACACCCGGTATCGCTGGAAGAAATGGCTGAATTACAACGCCATTGTAAAGCAGGTCCCTTTTTTTGTTTTCCTGGCCCTGTTGGCAGTTGTATATATCTACAACGGGCATTACGCAGATAAGACCATCAGGGAGATCAATACAACAAGTAAAGAATTAAAAGAATTGCAATACGAATACAAATCGGTAAAAGGTGATGTGTTATTCAGAAGCAAACAAAGTGAATTGATTGAAGCGGTAAAACCTTTAGGATTAAAGGAATTAACTGCCGAACCAATAGTATTAATTGATAGTAGTAAGTAAACAAAAACCAATTCCGGTGGCTACCGGAACCAACTGTCGGAGTGGAGATCAAACGCGACATATTATGGCGAGTATACCTGAGCTTTATCGGCGTTGTAGTGCTGAGCTTTATTGTTTTGGGTCGTGCTTTCTATATTCAAAATGTTGAAGGCGATCACTGGCGCAGCATGAGCGACAGCATGCACCAGCGGTTTGTTGAACTGGATGCCGAACGTGGCACCATTTATAGTGAAGACGGCCAAATGCTTAGCACTTCTGTTCCTTACTTCGATTTATACATGGATTTTGGAGCGGAAGGTTTGCGTGAAAAAAATGGCAAACGTTTCAAGGAAAACCTCGATTCTTTCTCTATCTCTTTATCAAAATTTTTTAAGGACAAAACAATCTCCGAATACAAAAAAGATCTGAAGAAAGCTTACAACGCTAAGGACAGATACTACCTGCTTGAGAAAGGATTATCCTTCGAAGAATATAAAGAATTCAGAAATTTTCCTTTA
>JBQCHB010000270.1:0-4129 GCA_051955075.1 Flavisolibacter sp. | reverse complement strand
GCTGTTTCCCAATAACAAAGGTTTTCTTAAGCCGGGTATGAATGCAACTGTTCGTGTGGCCAGCAATGGTAATGCCAGTTCAATTGTTATTCCCTTCAAAGCGGTTACAGAACAATTGGGCGAGTACTTTACTTATGTGGTGGGAGACAGTAACAAGGTATCGCAGCGTAAAGTAGAATTGGGCCAGCAATTAGGCGCTAATGTAATTATTGCAAGCGGCCTGCATACGGGTGATAAAATAGTAGTGGAGGGCACGCAAAGCTTAAGAGAAGGTTCAAAGATCACTACCGAACCCCCGGCAGCACAACCACAACAAAAGAAATAATAAGGCATGAATGCATTATCGTTCATCAAACAAATAATCAATCACTGATACAATATGTTATTGGTGAAACAGTAAATTTTTCTCATGATCGCAGAAACCTTTATCAAACGTCCGGTTACAGCTATTGTAATTTCTATAGTAATTGTACTGGTAGGCATTATTGCCATGGCAACCTTACCCGTGGCGCAATACCCCGACATCACACCACCAACCGTTTCCATCTCCGGCATTTTTACCGGCGCCGATGCAGAAACCGTAGAGCAAACGACTACCACCGCCATTGAAACACAGGTAAATGGTTCGCCGGGTATGTCCTACATTTCGAGCAACAGCACCTCAAGCGGGCAAAGCTCTATTACTGCCACATTCAATGTGGGCACAGATATAAACATTGCAACGCTTGATGTACAAAACCGTGTAAGCGTAGCACAGCCTTCATTGCCCGATGCAGTAAAACGTTTAGGTCTTACTGTTAGAAAAAGAAATCCAAGCATTATGGTGGCCCTGGCATTCTATTCTCCCAAGGGCACACACGATGCAAAGTTCATTGGCAACTTCACCAATATTTACATGAAGGATGCTTTGCAAAGGGTGGCTGGTGTAGGTGATGTGGTAACCCGCGGCGCCGATTTCAGCATGCGCATCTGGCTGAATCCTGAAAAGCTTGCAGCGCTTAATTTAACGCCTGCCGATATTACCGGGGCACTTTCTGAACAGAACTTGCAGGTAGCTGCAGGAACTGTTGGTGCAACGCCGCAGCCCATGGAGCAAAGCTTTGAATACAATGTACTAACCAACAGTCGCATTAATACAAAGGACCAGTTTGAAAATATCATTGTCCGCAATTCTTCCACTACAGGTAGTCTTGTTTATTTAAAAGATGTGGCTCGTGTAGAACTGGGCGTATTTGATTATAATAACAATGCTTTTGTAAATGGAAAAGAAGCATCCTTCCTCTTAATTTACCAGGCACCCGGCGCTAATGCCTTGGATACTTATAAAGGCGTGCTGAAAGCTTTGGAAGAGGCCCGTAAAACTTTTCCTAATGATATTGATTACCTGATACCACTGGAAACTGTAACGGTAGTAAAAACCTCTATCAACGAAGTATTGCATACTCTACTGGAAGCTTTATTGCTGGTGGTGCTTGTAGTATTCTTATTTCTTCAAAGCTGGCGTGCCACACTCATTCCTTTATTGGCTATTCCGGTTTCGTTAATTGGCACATTTATCTTTTTTATACCCTTTGGCTTTACCATCAATACGCTTACACTTTTTGCATTTGTACTCGCTATTGGTATTGTGGTAGATGATGCCATTGTGGTGGTGGAAGCCGTGCAGCATTATATTGATCACAGCAAAATGTCGCCACGGGAAGCCACCCGTGCTGCTATGAAAGATATATCGGGACCGGTTATCGCTATTGCCCTCATCCTGGCTGCGGTATTTGTGCCGGTGGGTTTTATTCCGGGCATTGTAGGCCGCCTGTATCAACAGTTTGCCATTACCATTGCAGTATCGGTTATTATTTCTGCGTTTGTGGCTTTGTCGCTTACACCTGCTTTATGTTCTATCATGCTACGGCCTTCGAAAGAAGAAAGCGCTAAAAAGAATTTGCTGGATCAGTTCTTTGCATGGTTCAATAAAAGATTCAATCGTATCACTTTGTCTTATAGCAAAGGCGTGGCAGGCTGGATCCGCAAAACGCCGTATGTGATTGTAATGCTGATCGTTCTTTTTGCAGGTCTTTTTCTTTTGTTTAAAAACAAGCCAACAAGTTTTATCCCTACAGAAGATGAAGGAAGAATGTACGTTACCTACGAAATGCCTGAAGCTACTTCTACATCAAGAAGTGTGGCCATGCTGAATGATTTGATTGGTCGCATAAGAACAATTCCGGAAGTAAGAGTAGTGGGCGGTTTAGCGGGCCTGAACATCATCAGCTTTTCAAACAAAACCAACGTAGGTACACTGTTTGTGCTGCTAAAACCCTGGGATGAACGTGAAGGCAAAGAGCATCACGTACAATCGGTAGTAAAAAAGGTAAATCAAATAGCGGCGAGTATTAAAGAGGCCCGCATCCTGGCTATTACACCGCCGGCTATTCCTGGCCTTGGCACATCATCAGGCTTTACTTTCGAGCTGCAGCAAACGACCAGCACCGATAATATAAAACAGTTTGAAGCGGTAGCGCAAAAATTCCTGGCAGCAGTCAACAAGCGTCCCGAGATAGCCATGGCGTATACTTTCTTCAATGCCCGTACACCTTCGTATAAAGTAGATGTGGATCGTGAAAAAGCAAAGCAACTGAATGTGAACATCAACAATGTATATAGCACATTGTCAACCTTGCTGGGTAGCAGTTATGTAAACGACATCAACCTATATGGACGCAACTTTAGAGTGGTGGCGCAGGCCGATAGCAATTACCGTTCTTCGTTGTCAAAGCTGAATCAATACTATGTAAAGAATAATGCAGGCAGCATGGTGCCTTTAAGTTCTTTAATTACAACAACACTGGTTGAAAGCCCTGCGCTGATTTCTCACTACAATATTTACCGCTCCATAGAAATCAATGGTTCGGCCAAAGATGGCTATAGCAGCGGCGATGCTATTGAAGCCTTGAAAGAAGTGGCGGCACAAAGCCTGCCTGCAGGTTATGGTTACGAATTTTCGGGCATGAGCCGTGAAGAAATAAAAGCGGGTGGCAGTTCAGTATATATCTTTTCGCTTTCGCTTGTGTTTGTATTCCTGTTTTTGGCGGCGCTATACGAAAGCTGGTCCATTCCTTTTTCCGTGCTGTTTGCCGTTCCTATCGGCGCCTTTGGTTCTATTCTTACACTCACATTTATTCCCAGTTTGACAAATAATATTTATGCACAAATTGGGTTGATCACCCTGATTGGGCTGGCGGCCAAAAATGCCATTCTTATTGTGGAGTATGCAAAGGAACGTGTGGACCACGGTGTTGATCTGATACAGGCAACCATTACAGCTGTACGGTTACGCTTGCGGCCCATTGTAATGACTTCTTTAGCCTTTATATTAGGCGTATTGCCATTGGCATTGGCTTCCGGCGCAGCAGCAGAAAGCCGCCGCACCATTGGCTGGACTGTGTTTGGTGGCATGATAGCTGCTACTACACTGGCTATTTTTGTAGTCCCTGTGTTGTTTGTATTCATTACAAAACTGTCATATGGCAAACGGTTAAAACAAGTGCAGCAGGAGGCTAAAATTGAACACGAGATAGATCAGCAGATCATTGAGAATAATATGTGATGCAGCAAGTATTCGTTGCAATAAAAAATGCGTTGCCTTAAAACAGCAACGCATTTTATTTTTTGGTGGAGCCGACCGGAATCGAACCGGTGTCCAAACATGATTTTCAAAAGCTTTCTACATGCTTATTTCAGAATTGCTTGTCGGGAAACAACCGGAACTGAACAAACCAATTGTTTCCTTAGCTGTATGGTCTTAAGCAACCGTCACAGCCTTCGGTTGCAGCAGCCTGTATTTGTTTGATGTCGGCGGCGGCACTTGGTTACAAGCCAACCTGTGCGGCGGCCCTAATGACTACTTAATCACTGATTAGGCAGCCATGGCATACTGAGTATTGCCATTTATTGTTTCGAATATTCAGATTAAAGAGCTAATTATCCAACGCTCTGCATGCTTACACTTTCAAAGACCTATGCTGTCAAAACCAAACGGCCCCGGAGGAGTTTATGGTTTGAAGTTCGAGGTTATGCGCTCAATTCCAAAACCAGCCTGCAAATTTACTAAAAAGCCTTCGCAAATTTGACT
>JBQCHB010000269.1:0-12376 GCA_051955075.1 Flavisolibacter sp. | reverse complement strand
AAGCATTCACATTAGCAATTACTCCTAAAACTAAGAGAAAAACAGCACGAAACCGCAAAAAAACTTTGCACAGTTGATATAAACGAAAAAAAATACCGCATTTCAAATCAAAACCATGTAGAAAAATGCAATAATATTTATTGGTTTGACTAGTCAAATCCTTTAGGATAATCATTTATGGATGTCTAGTTCAAAAGGCAAAGCTGCATTTTTTTCATAAGTTGTTTATTTGCATGAAATTGTTTGCATAAAGGGTTAACAATCGCGGTAAAAAAATTAAAAATACAGAACTTATGACAGGCTTTATTATAGTAGTATTTGTGATTGGCTACCTGGCAATAGCGTTTGAGCACAGCCTTAATATCAACAAAGCAGCAACGGCTTTGATAACAGGCATTTTATGCTGGACTCTTTTTATAAGTTCTGCAAACAACACAGAGTCAGTCGTTGAAGCATTAAGCCATCATTTAGGTGAGCTTTCCCAGATCCTCTTTTTCCTTCTGGGCGCTATGACCATTGTCGAGTTGATTGATGCACACGATGGCTTCGAGATCATTACCAAACGCATTACTACTAAGAAAAAGAAGAACCTGATATGGATCATTTGCCTGCTTACATTTTTTTTATCGGCGGTGCTCGATAACTTAACTACTACTATAGTAATGGTTTCATTAGTTAGAAAATTAATGGCCGATAAAAAAGACAGGCTAATGTTTACCGGGGCTATTGTTATTGCAGCTAATGCCGGCGGCGCCTGGTCGCCCATTGGCGATGTAACCACTACCATGCTGTGGATAGGCGGGCAAATAACTGCGGCTAACATTATTATAAAATTAATTGTACCCAGCATCGTTTGCCTGTTGGTGCCTTTGCTTGTTTTTCAATTTATGCTGAAAGGCGAAGTACAGACCCCGCAGCACAATGACGATAACGTTGATGCGAATGCGCCCAATGAATTACATCGCAATATTGTTTTCTTTAGCGGCATAGGTATTCTGCTGCTGGTACCGGTTTTTAAAACAATAACACATCTGCCACCTTTTATGGGCATATTGTTGGGATTAGGCATTCTTTGGATCATTGTGGAAATTTTGCAGAGCGATAAGGACGAACAAGATCGCAAATATTATACGGTGGCTTATGCCTTGCGGAAAATAGATACGCCAAGTATACTATTTTTTCTTGGCATTTTACTGGCTATTGCTGCACTGGAATCTACAGGACAACTAAGCCAGCTGGCGGGAACAATGAATGCAAAAATTAAAGACCTGAATGTCATTGTGCTGGCTACGGGACTGCTTTCTTCTATTGTAGATAATGTGCCCCTGGTAGCAGCATCGAAAGGCATGTATTCTTTGGAGCAGTTTCCTACAGATCATTATTTCTGGGAATTTTTAGCCTATTGTACCGGTACCGGCGGCAGCGCTTTAATTATTGGGTCGGCGGCAGGCGTAGCTGCGATGGGCATCGAAAAAATTGACTTTATGTGGTACCTCAAGAAAATTAGCTGGCTGGCATTAATGGGCTATTTCTCCGGCGCATTGATTTACATCCTGCAGGAAAAATTGTTTGGCTTTTGACGTTATTGCGAGCCATTGTAACGCAGAAGCAATGCGTCGGGATTTTATTCAAACATCTCGTATTTTGTTTTGGGCCTGCGGTCTTCTAGCCATTGAAAACTTTCAAGATGCATTTCAGAAGGTTGTTTTTGCGAAATGGGCCACACGGTTCCTTTTACAGTGCTTATCAATACAACCTTATACAACTCGCCCTTTTCAAAGAATGCATTTATCAGATCGCTTGAGGTTTGATTGACGCTGGTAAAAGCGCTGTCTTTGTCCTGTATAAAATAGACCGATTCTGCAGCTCCTTTTGCCTGCACCGAATCCATTTTGCCTTCTTTAAAATAACCATCCATGCGGGTTGACTTAACCTGGTTATAAACACCGTCCTGCACTTCGTTCACCATAAAGCTGTTTTCGAAAGCTTTGAAGCGATCAGCTTTTTTATTTTTTGTATAGAGATAAATAGTGTCGCCGGTTATCTGGCTTTTGCGGCTCCAGACAATAGGGTTTTGATACAAATGAAAAATGGAGTCTTTAAAAGAATAGAACAGGCTGTCGCTGACAGCTTGCATTGAATCGGAAAAAATACGCACATGGCGGTATGCTTCAAAATAGCGGTTGGTGCTGTCTTTTTCTTTTAAATTTAATTCTTTCAAAAGGCTGTCGGAGTGTTTATAGAGTTCGGTCAGTCTTGCAGAGAATAAAGTATCAGCTGTTATGTAAATGGAGTCTTTATCCTGCTTTATGATCATCAATGGTTTTTTTGTAGCCAGGTAAGCACTTGTTTCCTTATTGGCAAAAATCCTATCGGCCAAAATATTTACACCTTGCGCTGTATCTATTAAAACGGCGCGGCCTTCTATCTGCATAATATGCGTGGAATCATCAGTAGCAATCCTGTCGCCGGTGGCCGTCATGGCCTTGTCTTTTATAGTAGTGCGTGAGGTGAATTCTGAACGGCTGTGTGCCACATCGTAATAGCCTTCTCTTGTTTTTACTTCTCTTTTGCTGCTATCAAGGATATATGTTTCAGCAATGAATCTTGCTACCTGCGTTTCCGTGTTGTATATAAGCGAATCGGTCTTTAAATAGTATGCGGGGTCTTTCAACTCTACGTTTTGCTTAAAATAAATATCCCGCACATCCGTATAATAAACACCTTCTTTGCTGGTCAGCACCGACTTTTTATTGACTACGCGGCCGCCATTTTTGTAAGTTCCTATTTTGCTGGCTACATCGTATTCCAAATCGGGGGTAGTGAGTGTTGCATGGCCGTCAGTCATCTTTACGTTACCGCTTAAGTAAGCCATTTTCTTATCGCTTTGATAGCGCAGGTAATTCGACCAGATGTTGGTGGTATCATTATCGTTGATGTGCACATTGCCGAAAGCTTCGAATGTTTTTGCAGCATTGTTCATGATGCAGCTATCGCAGTAAAAAAGTGTTTTTCCTTGCCTTAACTGAACGCCGCCCGCCAGCGTTTGAACATTTGTGTTGGCGTCGGGATTTTGCAGGTACAATCTTTTCGCAGTAATGATTTCTACAGGTTGCGTTGTATCCTTAGCACTTTGCTGTGCATATACGTGAATAGCAAACAAAAAAAAAGAAGCAAAGAAAATGAGAAGCTTTTTCATCTTATTGTCCTGGTCGCAAGGTATCTTTTACTGCAGGCGAAGTTAAAGGCTCGCCTTTGTTCTTGCCGCCGAACACAGAAATATTAACGTAGCGTTTTGGATGCACACGAATGTCATCAAATAAAATTTCTGCGCTTAAAGCCACTTTATCCAACCTGTTCGTCATATTATCAAGCCGGTCATATAGGGCTCTGTCGTTCATTAAAAGACCTAATGTGCCCCTGCTTGAATTGAAGCTTCGCACGGTGTTGTGCAATTCATTAATGGTAGCCTGCAGCGAAGCGATAGTGCCATCAATATTGGCATTGGCCAGTTTTGAGGTAGTTACTTCTACATTGCGGAGAGAACTGGTAATAACATCATTGTTTCTGGCAAGATTGGCAGTAACGTCGTTCAGGTTGGCAAGCGAACGTGCCAGCAGGCCGTTTTGTGCATT
Organism: Flavisolibacter sp.; assembly: GCA_051955075.1. GTDB lineage: Bacteria > Bacteroidota > Bacteroidia > Chitinophagales > Chitinophagaceae > Flavisolibacter. Next base: position 8,741 of record JBQCHB010000269.1, on the reverse strand, counting down.
CAGCATTTGTTGCAACTGTGCCGATGATATAGTTAAGTTAGCGATCAGGCTTCGCAAATTATTTTTTGTATTGGGATCAAACACGTCATTCAAACTTCCAATAGTTATTTTCAAGGAATCAAGCGTTTCATTTACACGGGTGATGGTTGGCGTTAATTGTGCCTTTATATCATTCAATAAACCCTGGTCAAGCCTGGTGGTAATGGTATCGCCGGTTTGTAAATACGTATTGGCATCTCCCTTTCCCACATTAATGAAGGCGCCACCTACTAAAGGTCCATCAATAAAAGCCACTGAGTTTTTGGGAATATTTACATCGCGGCTTAGATGGATCTCAACGACGATTTTATCAACCTCTTTGTCCTTGGGAACCATATTATAAACGGTACCTACGGGAAGGCCATTGATCTTAACAGGATTTGATTTTTCAAGTGTGCCTATATCGGAGAATTCGGCAAATAGAACGGGAGTTTTGGAAAAAAGGCTTTTGCCCTTTAAAAAATTAAAGCCCAAAACTAGAACTAAAATGGAGACGATAGCCAGTAAGCCTACCTTGGTTTCATTACTTAATTTCATGTGAGATCTTTAGTTTTTTCTATGCTGGTGTACTGCCTATTTCTCCTCCAAAATAAGCAATAAATTTTCATCATTATAGCTTAATGGAACAGACATCCATTGCCAAGGTTAAAAAATCATACCAATAAGGAGAAGCAATTGCTTTAAAAGCCGAGTCAAATAAACTTGCTATCACATGCTGTCTCGCTTGAAATCTTAAATGCTATAAGGCGTGATAAAAGCCGTTAAAGAGTAAATGCTTGTTCTTTTGCGTTGGAGTAGGAGTAGTGTGGATTAAGAAGCCGAATAGAATTGTTATAGCACAAGAGTGCGACGCAACGAGAGAAGAATAAAGATTTGAAAGCCGTTACAAAAAATAAAAGGCTGAAAATTTATAAGGGCATAATGTCATAGGCAGGTAAAAATAAAAGATAAATTCGCCCTGAATGCCTCATCGGTAAAGCATTTTATTTTTTTAACGTTTAACACAATATTTGAATGTGGGAAACCCTTACCTTAGCCCGCTATGACAGTAGAACAAATTGAATCATTTTTAGCAAAGGAAACGATTCCACAAGGGAAAATTATTCGTTTTGAATTAAAAAAAAGGGATCCGGTTCGTGGACTTATTGTTAAAGGCAGGGATTATAACGATCTGAAAGCAAAAAACTTCTGGCGCATTGTTACACAAAAAAACCTGACAGTGTATCAGAAAACGAACGATATAAACCTGGCCAGAATATTTGCCGGGTCTGACTTTGCCAAACTTTCGCTGGTTACCAACAAGCCGGAGGAATAAGCATTAACAGCTCTTTCTTTGCCTCTATTAATGGTGTTCGCACACCGTTACAGGAGGCTTTTTGCTATATTGTCAAGTATCTTCACGGCGTGTTCCCTTGAGTTTTCTATGAACAGCCTGTGCGTGTTCATACCACCACAAATAACGCCTGCCAGGTAAATTCCTTTTTGGTTGGTTTCGTGTGTTTCTTCGCTATATGCAGGTTTGCAGGTTTCGTCTTCACATAATTCAATTCCGATTTTGCGTAAAAAAGGAAGGTTGGGCTGGTAACCGGTAAGTGCTATTACCCAGTCATTTTCTATGGTGATCACTCCATCGGGGGTTTGTATATCTATGTCCTTTTCGCGAATGGCCTTGACCGATGAGTTGAAATAGGCTTTTATAGCGCCTTCCTTAATGCGGTTATCAATATCGGGCCGTACCCAGTATTTTACTCTTTGTCCAATCTCCGGTCCGCGAACCACCATGGTTACTTCAGCGCCTTTGCGCCAGGTTTCGAGGGCTGCATCCACAGCTGAGTTTTGTGCGCCAATAACAACTACTTTTTGAAATGCGTAAAAATGAGGATCGTTATAATAGTGCTTTACTTTTGGCAGGTCTTCGCCGGGTATATTCAGCAGGTATGGAATATCGTAAAAGCCGGTAGCTACAATGATGTTGTTGGTGGTGTAGATGTTTTTGGTTGTTGTCACCTTGTAACCAGTTCTGGGTTTTGGGTTTTGGGTTTTGAGTTCTTTGTGATCGTTCTTTACTTCGTCATTCAACATTCCTTGTTCCTCTGTTCGATATTCCGCTGGCTTTACAGCTGTCACTTCTTCGAACAAATGGATATTTACAGCATTGTCTTTTGCTACTCTTCTGTAATATTCCAATGCTTCGCTACGTGTAGGTTTTGGATTATTCGAAACAAATGGAACGCCGCCAATTTCCAATCGTTCCGAAGTGGAGAAAAAGGTCATGTTCACCGGGTAATTATAAAGCGAATTCACCAGCGTTCCTTTTTCTACGATCAAATAATCAATGTTATGTTTTTTTGCTTCCAATGCACAGGCAATGCCGATAGGGCCGCCGCCTATTATGATAAGTGTATAATGTTGTTGATTCAAAGCCAATCTTTTTATGAAGTTAAATGGAGCTTGTTATAATTTTTGTGCCTTGCATGACTTTGATAGCCGAACCCTCGGCAAGAAAAACCGATCGGGGTGCAACTGATAAGGCGTCCACAAAATCGTTCCCGTACAATTTTGCAGTGCTGCATTTTATATCGTATTCATTTACGCTATGCACTTTCCATTTTGGGTGTACTACTTCGTATACGCCGGTGCAGGCTTCGTTTACATAAGTATAGCCCCAATAGTGTTCGGTGATAAATTCTTCTTCAAAACCTGCACTAATTTCTTGTGGCTCCTTGCCGGTTAAAGCTTTTAGATAATTCCATTCGGCACCGACTCTCCAATAGTATTCTACACGAAAATCTTTTTCTGTTGTTTGCCACAAATGCTTCATAGCATGTGTGGCGTATTTTTCTTTATAAATGGTGTTAGCAACAAAAGTGATCATGCGCCGCGGAACAATTTCCTTCATAAACACCACGCCGCGTTTCCATTGATGATCTTCTTTGTAGCGTACATAAAAGCGCAGGTTCACTTCTTCAAAATGCCTGTGGAAAGGGAAGGCAACGCCACCCACTTTTGTGTTCCTGAACAAAAAACCAACAAGACTTACATAATGCGTGTCATTGAAAGTATCCAGCTCTGTATGGCAGGGCAGGTATTTTTTTAAAACAGTAGGATCAATTTCGTAATTGGCCATTAAAAGATTGCGCCATTCTGCTGTAAGAAAGGGTTTGGGCATGAATCAAAGGTAAAGCCGAACAGGATGATAAGAATTACAAAGCGTACAAGTGAGTTTCGATAGCTATCGGGAAAACAAAGCTACGTAGTAGGTCATGCAGATGGTTTAATAAAAGTTCATTCATGCTCAACATGCAACGTTCATTTTAAACTCCAAACTGTTCTTATTTTTGGAGCCTAATATTGCTATATGAATAAACAAGTTTATATCGTTTCCGCGGTTCGTACGCCTATAGGAAGCTTTGGTGGTGCACTAAAAGATGTGCCTGCCACAAAATTGGGTGCTATTGCTATTAAAGCTGCTGTTGAAAAAGCCGGCATCAAACCCGAACAAGTGAATGAAGTATTAATGGGTTGCGTATTGCAAGCCAACCTGGGCCAGGCGCCTGCAAGGCAAGCTGCTAAATACGCCGGCCTTCCCGATAATGTCGTTTGCACGACGGTTAATAAAGTTTGCGCCAGCGGTATGAAAGCCATTGCGCAAGGTGCACAAAGCATTTTACTGGGAGATGCAGATATTGTAGTTGCCGGCGGTATGGAGAATATGAGTTCCGTTCCATTTTATGTTGAGAACCTGCGCTGGGGAAATAAATATGGCAACACCGGCTTGATCGATGGTTTGGCTAAAGATGGTTTAACCGATTGCTATAATAATTATGCTATGGGATGCGCTGCCGATGCTACGGCCACAGCCAATAACATCAGCCGCGAAGACCAGGATGCTTTTGCCACGGAAAGCTATAAGCGCAGCCAGACGGCATGGGAGAGTGGAAAGTTCGATGACGAAGTGACGCCGGTAACAATTCAATCGAAAAAAGGAGATGTTGTGGTATCAAAAGATGAAGAACCCTGGAATGTGAAGTTTGACAAAATAGCTTCTTTAAAACCAGCCTTTACCAAAGAAGGAACGGTTACGGCTGCAAACGCCAGCACCATGAATGACGGCGCAGCCGCTGTGGTTTTAATGAGCAGCGACAAGGCAAATGAATTAGGTATAAAACCGCTGGCTATTATTCGCAGCTATGCCGATGCCGAGCAGGAGCCACAATGGTTTACCACTACGCCCAGTATTGCAGTGCCTGCAGCCGTTAAAAAAGCAGGATTGCAATTAGATAATATTGATTTTGTGGAGTTAAATGAGGCATTCAGTGTTGTCGGCATTGTCAATACAAAAAAAATGAATTTAGATCCAGCCAAAGTAAATGTAAATGGCGGCGCTGTTTCAATAGGCCATCCGTTGGGAGCCAGCGGCGCCAGGATCATTGTAAGCCTGATCAACATACTAAAACAAAACAATGGTAAGTATGGCGCTGCCGGTATTTGCAATGGTGGCGGCGGTGCATCGGCAATGGTGATTGAGAGAGTGGGATAGATGAATGATGAGTAATCAGTAATGAGTTCGTGTTATGCGTGCAACCTTTGTACCATGTAGCCTGCCTGATATCTGTAAAATAGCATTGTCGGCAGGCGGCCCTACTCATTACTGATTACTAATCACTCATTCTCTTATTTCGAGCTTAGGTCTGCACGATAAAAAAGTAGTTCACTCCAGCGTCTTTCCACATACTTTGCATAATCATCTAAATATTTAGTCCACGATCCATCACCGTTGGTATCATTAAATCTTACAGGTGTGGGTTTTCTAAAACCGGGCTCTAATTCCTTTAGGCCTTGTTTTAACCTTGAAACGGTTGTTATTTCCGGTGCGCCCGAACCAACACTCGAATAAACAGCCACCGTTTCGTTGCCTGCTGTCCATACTTTTTTCATTTGCCTTATTAAATCAATTACATTGACCACCATACCTGGCTTAGGATATAAATGGTTCAAAATAATTTTATCAGAATATTCACCCATTGCTATGGTACTTAGCGAATCAACATATTCAGCATATAGCGCATTTCCCCTGTCTGTAAGATAAATGGCTACGTTTTTATTCCAATCATTGTTATGCTCCGTGCCCAGGTTTCCACGAGTATCTGAAGCCGTCCAGGTTGTAGGGCCTTCGGTAATATGGTAACCTCCATAATCCGGCCCTGATTCAATTTCATAGACACGCCATTGCCAGTCGCCTTTATGAAATTTTTGAGCATGAGCGGCCAATGCTTTTTCAAATTCAAGCACTTTGTCAATTTTTGGAAAAACACGTTCAACTGATACAAGATTTTTTGTCTGGCCTAATGCCATTAGCGGCATGGCCAATAGAATGGTGATAAACTTTCTCATGGCGGAGCGTTTTTAATGATGAATAAAAAAATGGGAGAGAGTAGAGATAGGGGCGAAGTACTTCTAAGATAGAAATAATTTTTGAAAAATTAATAGCTAATGCTTGTATTTTATTCTTAAGACCACCATTACAATGTTTACCAGAAGTGAAAAGGAATTGGTTGCTATAATGGGTAAGTCGTTTCTTTTAATTCCATAAACGATCCACAGAATTAAACCTGCCTGCAATACAATTAGCATTAATAAAGAAACGTCTTCCGCCTGTTTTTCGTTTAAAGTTTTTACTACCTGCGGCAATAAAGAACAAGCGGTTAACACACCCGCCGAAAGTCCAATGATTTGTGTCCAGTCCATGCAGGTATATTGCAAATCTTTCGCCAGTTAATATCCGTTGAATTGGCATTATTTTGCGCCTCAAATAAAATTGCATGAAACTATTTTTACTGGTCATATTCACTTTTGCTTTTTCATCCTGCAAGCATGCATGGACGCAGAAGGATAAAGAAACTTTTATGGGCGGCTGCGTAAATGGCGCTTTAAAAGAAATGGATGAAGCAAAAGCAAGATCGTATTGCAGTTGCATGTTGCAAAAACTGCAGGCAAGATATCCTAATGCCGCAGATATGAAGTATGTAAAGAACGACACAGCCGTTCATGCAATGGCAGTAGAATGTATGAAATGAGGGAGTAGTGAGTGGTGAATGGCGGGAAGTAGTGAATAGTCAATAGTGAATGAGGCTGGTTTCTTTTTACAATTCCCGTAATAATTCCAATAAAGATGATTGTGGTTTTAGGAAACCCACTCACGATTCACCATTTACCACTCACCTTGCACAGATTTTAGGTTTTATGCCCCCACTCCGCTAAATTTGCCCCGCTTTTAATATCTAATTCTACATGAGACAAATACCTTTTCGTGAAGCCCTTCGTGAAGCTATGAGTGAAGAAATGCGTCGTGATGACCGCGTTTTTTTAATGGGAGAAGAAGTTGCCGAATATAATGGCGCTTATAAAGTGAGCCAAGGCATGCTAGCTGAGTTTGGCCCCCGCCGTGTGATTGATACACCTATTTCTGAATTAGGCTTTGCTGCTATTGGTGTTGGCGCTGCGCAAAACGGTTTGCGCCCCGTAGTAGAATTTATGACCTGGAACTTTGCCGTGCTGGCTTTAGACCAGATATTAAACACCGCTTCTAAAATGTTGGCCATGAGCGGTGGTCAAATCACTTGTCCTATTGTATTCCGCGGACCTAATGGTTCTGCCGGACAATTAGGTGCACAACACTCTACAGCCTTTGAAGCTTTATATGCTAATATACCCGGATTAAAAGTAGTTTCTGTAAGCAATGGTTATGATGGAAAGGGTTTGTTGAAACAAGCCATTCGCTACGAAGAAGATCCTGTCATCTTCATGGAAAGCGAAGTAATGTATGGCGATAAAAGCGAAGTGCCCGATGAAGAATACTATATTCCGTTAGGCAAAGCCGATGTAAAAAGGCAAGGCCGCGATGTTACGATTGTTTCTTTCAACAAAATGATGAAAGTGGCTTTGGGCGCCGCCGCCGAATTGGAAAAAGAAGGCATCAGCGCAGAAGTAATTGATTTAAGAACCATCCGTCCGCTGGACTGGATGACGATCCTGGAAAGTGTAAAGAAAACCAATCGCCTTGTAATTGTAGAAGAACAATGGCCTTTCGCTTCAGTGTCTTCCGAAATTACTTACCGCATACAAAAAGAAGGATTCGATTATTTGGATGCGCCCATCCGCCGCATTACAGCCGCTGATGCACCGCTTCACTATGCTCCTAATTTGGTAGCTGCTGCTTTGCCCGACATTGCCCGTACGGTAAAACTGGTAAAAGAAGTGATGTATCTGGTGAAATAATTATAAGCAGTTTATTGGTGTAATTGCACTCTTTTTAGGCAATTCTGTTTTTTAATTTTTCCCAAACTGCGGACAAGGCTCCCCGTATTGATGAGTTTGTGCCATTATTTGGCATAACTTCCACAACTCATTCATTTTCACCTATTTTATTCTAAAAAAAATATTTTAAAATAAGTTTTGAAATTCCATTTAATCCCCACATCTTTGTCTCGGTTTTTCATAGGATATTGGATTTTACACGAGGCTGGATTTCTATCCGGCCTTTTTTCTTTTCTGCACTTTCCCTTCCCGCTAATTGTTCTGATTTCATTTACTTTGCCAACTCAATAAAACTTATGGCCACAATTCTGATAATAGATGATGAAAGAGCAATTAGAAAAACACTTACCGAAATACTGTCTTTTGAAGGATACAAAATTGATGAAGCTGCTGATGGAGAAGAAGGCTTGAAAAAATTTAAAGAAAAAGCTTACGATGCGGTTTTGTGCGACATCAAAATGCCGAAGATTGACGGTATTGACTTTTTACAAAAAGCAACTGAGACGAATGCTGATGTTCCTGTCATTATGATCTCAGGGCATGGCAATATTGAAACAGCGGTTGAAGCAGTAAAAAAAGGCGCTTACGATTTTATTCAAAAACCACCTGACCTTAACCGTTTGCTCATTACCATTCGCAATGCTATGGAGCGTAACACGCTGGTAAATGAAACCAAAACCCTAAAACGCAAAGCGTTCAAGGTGCAGGAAATGATTGGCCAGTCGGAGCCCATAAAAAAAATAAAAGACACCATTGAAAAAGTAGCACCAACAGAAGCAAGGGTGTTGATCACCGGCGAAAACGGTGTGGGAAAAGAATTGGTGGCCCGCTGGCTGCACGAAAAAAGCAATCGTGCCGGCAATGCCCTGGTAGAAGTGAATTGTGCAGCCATACCGGGCGAATTAATAGAAAGCGAATTGTTTGGTCATGAAAAAGGTTCCTTTACATCGGCTATCAAGCAACGCATCGGAAAATTTGAACAGGCCAATGGCGGTACGTTGTTTTTAGACGAAATTGGCGACATGAGCCTGAGTGCACAAGCCAAAGTGTTAAGGGCTTTGCAGGAAGGAAAAATTACAAGAGTAGGCGCTGATAAAGATATTAATGTAGATGTGCGGGTGGTGGCGGCTACCAACAAAGACCTGATGAAGGAAGTGGAAGCCAAAAATTTTCGTCTCGACCTGTATCATCGCCTGAGTGTCATCCTTATTCATGTGCCTTCGTTAAATGAAAGAAGAGATGATATCCCCTTATTGGTAGAAACTTTTCTCGATGATATTTGCGAAGACTATGGCGTGGCCAGGAAAATGATATCTGATGATGCGATGAAATTGTTGCAGGAATATAATTGGACCGGTAATATTCGTGAGCTGCGTAACGTTGTG
>JBQCHB010000268.1:0-2784 GCA_051955075.1 Flavisolibacter sp. | reverse complement strand
TGATTTTACCCATTTTAAAGATCCCGGTTTTCATTATGAAGTGGCGCTTGCGCAAACTGCAGGTCTGGCGGTTTTAAGAATTGCCAACGCAGACGTTTTGCCGTTTGATTTTACCTATTTGTATCATACCATTGACGGGTATGTAAATGAGCTGCAAAATCTTTTAGAGCGCTCAAGAAAAAATACCGCTTTAGAGAATCAACTTATCCGTTCCCACTATTACAAAATTGGGGAAGACCCACTGAAAAATCTGGAAACCCCTGCCTTGCAGGATGAAGTTCCGTTTCTTGATTTTTCACCATTACAAAATGCGCTTCAAAATTTAAAAACAAGCGCCGATAGCATACAAAAAGTTTTTGCAGAAAAAGTACAAACCGGAAGTGCTGAAGAAAGCTTTAACCAATCGCTTTACCGCGCGGAACAACAGTTGCTTTCTGAAACGGGATTGCCGCGCCGCCCGTGGTATAAGCATACTATATATGCACCCGGATTTTACACGGGTTATGGAGTAAAAACAATGCCGGGCATCCGTGAAGCCATCGAACAGCGCCATTGGGATGAAGCGCAGCAGCAAATTAAAATTTCTGCCAATGCAATTGAAAGGCTTGCAGACTATTTAAATAATCTTGCAAAATGATTAGAAAGGCGAAAGAGAAATGCTCATTTGCGGACATATACCTTATTGTTCATTTCTTATCTCGTTATAGCCATGCATAAATGCATCTGCTTACAACCGGCCGGGTTTCGTTCTTTATTTATTAAAGCTTAATTGAGAGCTGTAATTGTCCACCAAAGCCTACTTCCACTATTTTTTGAAGTGTGGAAATCCTCGCTTCTTTTATATTGTTCTCAATTTTGGAGATGTAGGATTTTGTCGTTCCTACTTTTTCGGCGAGTTGCTCTTGTGTCAATCCTTTTTCAAGTCTGGCTTCCTGAATTAATGCGCCAATTTTGAAATTCTGGTAACCAGCTTCAAGTTGGTCTCGCTTACTAGTTCCACGGACGCCATAATGTTTGTCCTTGAACTGTTCAAGTGTCATAATGTTACTTTTTTTCGTTTTCATATTCTTTCTTAATTTTAAGAGCTTTTTCAATTTCCTTTCTGGGTGTTTTTTGCGTTTTCTTCTGAAAGCCATTTGCTAACACGATTAATTTTTCTTCGTCAAAAAAGCAAAATATCCGAAAAATATTACTGGCTAATTGGACACGAATTTCAAATAGCCCCTCTTCCACATATTTAAGATAGGCTTCCGGAATTCTGTCAATTTCTTCGATCAAATCAAAAGTCCAAATGATTTTATCTTTTACTTTTGGTCTTTGTTTTACAAAGAAATTTTCAAAATATTCTTTGTAGGTAATGATAGTTCTGAATTTTTGCTTTTTGTCCACCAAACAAAGGTAACAATAGTTGCCCAAAAGTGAAACTACTTTTCTTTATTTATTTCGTTATAGTTATTCTCAATAAACAATATAACAATCCGCCAATCTAGCAACTAAATATACCGTTCAAATATCATCGCTGCTCCCTGCCCTACCCCAACACACATGGTGGCTAACCCATACCGGACTTCTCTTCTTCTCATCTCGTATAATAAAGTAGTTGCGATTCTGGCGCCACTGCAGCCCAAAGGATGGCCGATAGCAATAGAGCCTCCGTTTACGTTCACTTTTTGAAGGTCTAAACCTAGCTCATGGATACAGGCAATGGATTGCGATGCAAACGCTTCGTTCAGTTCAATTAAATCAAGTTCCGATTGATGAATGCCTGCACGTTGTAACGCTTTTTGCGTGGCCGCCACAGGCCCTATTCCCATGATAGCCGGATCCACCCCGGCCACTGCCATACTTATCACTTTTGCCATTGGTTTCAAATCATATTTTTCAACCATTTTTTTATTTGCCAGCAGCAGCATGGCAGCACCATCATTTATTCCGGATGAATTTCCGGCCGTTACCGTTCCATCTTTTACAAACGCAGGCCTTAGCTGCGATAATTTTTCCAACGTGCTTTTTCTCGGATGCTCGTCTGTATCAAACACAATTCTGTCTGTTTTATTCGGAGTAATGTTCACGGGCACAATTTCATCCTGCCATTTGCCGGCAGCGAGCGCTGCGAAATATTTTTCCTGGCTTTCCAAAGCAAATTCATCCTGGGCGCGGCGTGATATCTTCCATTGCCTGGCTACATTTTCTGCTGTTTCGCCCATCGAATACGGGTAATATTTTTCAGTTAACTTTTTGTTCGGAAAACGCCAGCCAATCGTACTATCATACATCTCCCTTTTTCGGCTGAATGCGCCATCTGACTTCGCCATCACAAATGGAGCCCTTGTCATGCTTTCCACTCCGCCAGCCAGAAAAATATTTCCATCGCCGCACATAATAGCACGGGAAGCATCCATTATCGACTGAATACCGCTGGCACATAAACGATTCACCGTATTGCCGGCCACCGTAACCGGGAGTCCCGCCAATAAAGCAGCCATCCGCGCCACATTCCGGTTGTCTTCGCCCGCCTGGTTAGCATCTCCGGCAATCACATCTTCAATTTCCGCCGGGTCGATTTTGCCATTTCTTTTTACTAAAGCTTCTATCACCACAGCCAGCATATCATCAGGTCGTATTGAGCTTAAAGCTCCTCCATACCTGCCGACTGCAGTTCGCAGGGCGTCGATAACATATACAGTTTCCATTTCTGATTTTTAAAGGGCTTGCAAGATAGATATTTTCATGGGCTCCTTCGACAGGCTCAGGATGACAACCTTCGATAGGCTCAGGATGACA
>JBQCHB010000267.1:0-4714 GCA_051955075.1 Flavisolibacter sp. | reverse complement strand
GGTATTGTAGAATTTGTAAAATTGATTGACAAAAACGGTAATCGCCAGGCTTTGTTGCCTTCTGTTATCTATTGCGATGGGTATGATGAATCCAGCAATGTAACTGTTGAGGTAGCTCTGATTTATAACACCGGCTACCAGGAGCATTTATTCAGCTATGTGAATAATATTAATACCATTGAAGGCGGTACCCACGTATCTGGATTCAGGCGTTCCATCACCCGCGTTTTCAAAAGCTATGGCGAAAAGGAAGGAATGTTTGAAAAAGCAAAAGTAGAAATCGAAGGCGATGATTTCAGGGAAGGCCTTACGGCAGTTATTTCGGTGAAAGTTCCGGAACCTCAGTTCGAAGGCCAGACTAAAACCAAACTGGGAAATAACGAGGTGATGGGTGTTGTGGATTCTACTTTAAGCAAAGTCCTGACAGCCTATCTTGAAGAAAATCCAAAAGATGCGAAAACCATCATTCAAAAAGTAATTCTGGCGGCACAGGCCAGGGCTGCAGCAAAAAAGGCAAGGGAAATGGTGCAGCGCAAAAGCGTGCTTACAGGAGGCGGCTTACCCGGAAAATTGGCCGACTGCAGCGATAAAGACCCTTTCCGCTGTGAGCTTTTTCTTGTGGAAGGAGATTCTGCAGGCGGAACCGCCAAGCAGGGAAGAGACCGGAGTTATCAGGCCATCCTTCCACTCCGGGGAAAAATTTTGAACGTGGAAAAAGCAATGGAACACAAAATTTATGATAATGAAGAAATAAGGAATATGTTTACCGCTTTAGGGGTAAAAATCGGAACACCGGATGACCCAAAAGCACTGGATTTATCTAAACTGCGCTATCATAAACTAATAATAATGACCGATGCGGACGTGGACGGAAGCCACATCGCAACGTTGATTCTTACTTTTATTTTCAGATACATGAAGGAACTGGTAGAACAGGGTTTTGTTTACCTGGCTCAGCCGCCACTTTATATGCTGAAGAAAGGAAAAGAACAGGCGTATGCCTTTAATGATGAAGAGCGGAAAGCCTGGATAAAACAATTTGCAGAAGGAAAAGAAGAAACCGTACATATACAACGTTACAAAGGTTTGGGAGAAATGAACAGTGAACAACTTTGGGAAACAACCATGAACCCCTTGACCAGAACGCTAAAACAGGTTACTATAGATAATGCAATGGAAGCAGACGGTGTTTTCAGTATGCTGATGGGTGATGATGTGCCTCCGCGCAGGGAATTTATTGAAACGCATGCCAGGTACGCCCGTCTTGACGTTTAGTTGTTTGGCTTAAAATTTTTAAAGCTTCTTCAATTTGGAGGAGCTTTTTTTGTAAAGGAAATTTTAGCGTTTAGAATTAAAAATCCGTCATTTTCTGCTGATGATGCTATATTGCAGTTCCAATTTTAAGTATTGTAAGTTTTCATGAAAAAATGTACCGTAACGCTCCTGGCCCTAACCCTGATTACTTTTTTTACCGCAAAGGCTCAGGTAGACTACCCCGTTTTTAAAAACCGGACCATTATTAATCCAGCCGATAGCCAACAGCTTTCATTCAATTTGTACAACCTTAATTACCTCAATAATACCGAGTGGTTTGGAAATATTCCATTGAGTGGAACCTTGTTTGGTTACCAGATAATTCCTGAATTAGAATACCAGGTTTCTCCAAAACTGATGGTGAAAGCGGGCATTTATTTACAAAAGGAATTTGGCCGGCCCGAATACACTACCATCGCCCCCACTTTTGAAGTAAAATACAAGGCAAAACATTCTGCTTTCATTATTGGAAATATTGAAGGCAATTTAAATCATGGTTATATAGAACCGATTTATGACTATAAGCTGATTATCAAAGAAAGGCTTGAAAACGGATTCCAGTTTTTGGTGGATACCAAGCCGTATAATCACGATTTGTTTATCAACTGGAGAAAGGCTATTCACCCCGGAGATAAGTTTAAAGAAGAATTTGATATCGGCTATGTGGCCAATTTAAACATTTGGGAAAAAAATAATTGGGATGTTCATATTCCCATTCAATTAATCTATTCTCATAAAGGCGGCCAGTACGATAGCTTGCATACGCCGCTTCAATCGCTCACTAATTTTGCCACCGGCGCATCCATATCTTATAATTTTAATAAAAAACTATTTCAAAAAATTGTTTTTGAAAATTATTACGTGAATTATAAAGACGTTTCGGGACAAAAAAGGCAACCCTTTAACGAAGGAAATGGCTTTTTGTCCCATCTATTGTTCCAATTTAAAAACGTAGGAATTGACCTAAGATATTGGAATGCAGAAGGTTTTATCGGCCCACGCGGAATGGCTTTGTTTCAATCTGTTTCAGAAAAATATCCGGGGCTTGTTGAAAAACATCGCGAACTGGTTATCGCAAGTTTCATTTTTGATAAAGAACTGTTTAAGAATGTTTATTTTGATTTCAGATTTATTCCTTACAAAGATTTGGTTGAAAAAAGTACGAGCGGAACCGGCCTTGAATATTCCTATGAAATGTATTTAAAGTATTATTTGAAAGTAAATTTGAAAAAAGTAAAAAATGCGCTCGATTTTTGAGAAGAATATTTGTTAAGAAATATATAACGCCAAATACTTATAAATGCCTAAATTTGAAAAAGGTAGCCGTGAGGCTATAAGCTCTAATTTAATTTTTAAACTATAAACCAACAAAGATGGCAAAAATGTTAACAGCTTATTGCATGAAAACCAAAGAAAAAAACGTTCCCATGCAGGATGCAGTAATTACTAAAACTTCCCGCGGCGGTTATATGGCCCAGGGTCACGATGGAAAAGGCAACAAAATGACGACCATGCTCAGTGAAGCCAATGCATTAGAGGCTGTAAAAGATGGTGTTGCTAAAAAAGGTTGGTAATCGCTTCTTCAAAAAAGTAAACAGCGATACCATTGATAAGAGGTATCGCTTTTTACTTTAGCCAATCCAGTAAACAAACAAAAAAACCTGCTTTTTATTGCAGCTTATTTATACTGCCAATTAAAATTGCTATCCGCGTGCCTGACATCAAATTCTGCTTTTAAGCACGTTCCGCATTCTTAATATTCCGCACAGGCTTTATTGTATGTTTGGAAAATTCGTGCACTTATGTACATCCGCTAATAGGCCTTAAGGCAAGTTTCTCATTTTTTTCTGACTTTTTTCCGCTCTGCGAAAACAAACTCCATCCAACAAGCCTGTATATTTTTTAATTTTGCCGATTCAATTAAAATAATGGAAACAAAAGAAGAACTTCTACCGGAAGTAGTTATAAAGTTTGCGGGAGACAGCGGCGATGGCATGCAGCTTACAGGGTCACAATTTACCAATAACACAGCACTGTTAGGGATAGACCTTTCTACTTTTCCGGATTTCCCGGCTGAGATTCGGGCACCGCAAGGCACATTACCGGGCGTCAGCGGGTTTCAACTTCGATTTTCGAGCGACAGGATATACACTCCGGGCGATGCTTGCGATGTGCTTGTTGCCATGAACGCGGCTGCCTTAAAAAGTAATTTAAGTTCGATAAAAAAGAGTGGAATCATCATAGCCAATACCGAAGGATTTGATGCAAAAAATTTAAGATTAGCCAATTATCCCGAAGGCGTAAATCCTCTGGAAGATGGTAGTCTTGAAGGCTATCAGCTAATAAAAATGGAGGTCACAAAATTAACGAGGGAAACTTTAAAGGATTTTTCGCTGGGCACCAAAGAAAAAGACCGCGCCAAAAATATGTTTGTTTTGGGCTTTTTATATTGGATGTATAATCGTAGTACTGATAATACAATTTCTTTTTTAAAGGAAAAATTCTCCAAAAAGCCGGATATCCTGGAAAGCAACATCAAAGTGTTGCAGGCCGGCTATAATTATGGTGATACTACCGAAACTTTTACCACAAGGTATTCAGTTAAAAAGGCTGCTATGCCGCCGGGCAATTATCGCAGCATCCATGGTAACCAGGCCCTTGCTTATGGTTTAATAGCAGCATCTCAAAAAAGCGGATTACCGCTGTTTTTAGGCTCCTACCCGATAACACCGGCAAGTGATATCTTACATGAACTAAGCCGCCATAAAAATTTTGGTATAAAAACCTTCCAGGCAGAAGACGAAATTGCAGCCATCAGTTCCGCCATCGGAGCCAGCTACGGTGGAAGTCTTGGCGTAACTACTACAAGCGGTCCGGGAATAGCATTAAAATCGGAAGCAATGGGTTTGGCTGTGATGCTGGAAATTCCGCTGCTAATCTGTGATATTCAAAGGGGCGGCCCTTCTACGGGTTTGCCTACCAAAACAGAACAAAGCGATTTGCTCCAGGTATTTTATGGAAGAAACGGCGAAAGCCCAATGCCTGTAATTTCTGCCTCTACACCCGCTGATTGTTTTTATGTGGCGTATGAAGCAGTGAGACTGGCAGTACAGCACATGACGCCGGTGGTTTTATTAAGTGATGGTTACCTGGCAAATGGCTCTGAACCATGGAAATTCCCTCAAAGTGATGGCCTGCAACCTATTGAAGTGAATTTTAAGAAATCACTGGAGCAAAATGAAGACTCTTTTCAGCCCTATTTAAGAGACGAAAACCTCGTGCGGCCATGGGCAGTGCCTGGAACCGCAGGGCTCGAACATCGGGTAGGTGGCCTGGAAAAGCAAGATATTACAGGCAACGTGAGCTACGATCCTGAGAATCATGAAATGATGGTAAAAAT
>JBQCHB010000266.1:0-12251 GCA_051955075.1 Flavisolibacter sp. | reverse complement strand
AAAACCTATTCTTACAAGGCTTATGCAATTAACGAAAAGGGAATTACCTATGGTGAGGAAAAATCCTTTTTTGTCCCGGTGAATGGATATGCTACGTCCTCCCAGGTTGCGGCTTCCAACTTAGTGGGTTATTGGGCATTTAATGACAGCTATATTGACAGCGTTTCCAATACGGTAGGTTCGCCCAATCATGCATCGGCAGTGAGCTTTGTGCAGGGAAAAATCGGTAAGGCAGTGCAAGTAGCAAGCCCCGGCTATATCAATACCAATGTAGCCAGCACCATAGCCAATCTCAAAAGCTTTACAATGGTTTTTTGGGTTCAGCAACCTGCAAGCTTAGCAGGCGGCCCAACTACCTTTATGCCGTTTTCCTTGAACAAAGCCGGATATTCCTGGGAGCAAACAAAATTCTTCATGCTCTTTAATAACCCGGACAATGCAACAAACTCATACGGCAAGGTTGGTTTAATGGATCAATGGTTTGACAAAGGCCAGGTTTGGCCCAAAATGCTGGATGGCGAATGGCATCAAATGGCTATTTCATTTGATGGCGGTACCGGTGCATTAAGGGTGTATGTTGACGGCGCCTTATTATCGCAAAGCAGTGATGCTGCATTTGCGGCCCAAAACAATTTCGGTGATGCCGATAGCTTTACTTTAGGCGGCCCTGATGACAATGCAAATACAACGAACGGGTGGATGAATTCTTTAAGCGGCAACTTAGATGAGTTCCGCGTTTTCGACAAGGCTTTAACAACAGAAGAAATTCAGGCACTGTACGCATTGCAAAGCAATGGCTTTTAGCATCAATTTTGTTGAAGTTTAAGTTGAGGGTGCATTAAATATTATTTTAAAAGCTATAATACTTTTTGCACCCTTAATTTTTTATACGCTTCGCAGTTTCAGCGATCAAGATTGAAACCAGGCACTTACAATAATAATGAATCATGAACGATGTAGGAAAAAGTGAAAGCGCATTCAATAGCATACTTGTATTAATGTTGATTTTTATCGTTTCATTTACACAATGCAAAAAATCAACAACCCCTCCCCAACCGTCACCACCACCGGCTCCGCCTGCTTCAGCAAAATTTGATGTGGTGTCGCAAACCATAAATACGGCAAGCTTTACTTCAACTCAAACTTTATATGGCATCAACAACAACCCGGCTCTTCGCATATCGTTTTCAGATAAGATAGACCGGAGCAGTGCGGCATCGGCTATAGCCTATACCAATAAAAGCAAAAACTCCGCTAACGTTCCTTTCAATATATCTTATGAAAATAGCGATAGCACTATTGTTATAACTCCCGCAAATGCAATCGACTACCTGAGCGAATATATCCTCTCCGTAAGCACTTTACTGAAATCCGTTTCAGGCAAAAACTTATCTGGCAGAGTAGACCTCGACTTTTTTACAGAAGTTGATCCTTCCGATAAATTTAGCCAGATCAGTGACACTGCATTGGTTGATTTGGTACAACACCAAACTTTTAAATACTTCTACGATTTTGCGCATCCTGTCAGTGGCCTTGCAAGAGAAAGAAATACTTCGGCAGACATTGTTACTTCCGGCGGCTCTGGCTTTGGTATCATGGCTTTGTTGGTAGGCATCAACAGAAATTTCATTACCCATGCCGATGGATTATCAAGAATGCAAACCATTGTAAGCTTTTTAAAAAACAAAGCACAAACATTCCATGGCGCTTTTCCACATTGGCTTAACGGACAAACCGGCGCTGCAGTTCCGTTCAGTACAAAAGATGATGGTGCTGATTTGGTGGAAACATCTTTTTTAATGCAGGGGCTTTTATGTGCACGGCAATATTTCAATGGAAGTGATGCTGCTGAAGCCAATTTGCGCAACGACATTAACAGCTTGTGGCATGCAATAGAATGGAGTTGGTTTAGAAAGAACAATGAAAATGTTCTGTACTGGCATTGGAGTCCTAATTACAATTGGGACATGAATATGCCTATAAAAGGATGGAACGAAGCGTTGATCACTTATGTGCTGGCAGCTTCCGCTCCTACCTATGCTATCCCCAAAATTGTTTACGACAATGGCTGGGCACAAAATGGCGCTATAAAAAACAATGCAACCTACTATGGCTATACGTTGCCGTTAGGCCCTCAATTAGGCGGGCCCCTTTTCTTTGAACATTATTCTTTCTTAGGTATAGATCCCAATGGCCTGACAGATCAATACGCCAATTACCAAACGCAAACCATCAATCACACCAAAATCAATTACGAATACTGCAAGGCCAATCCAAAAAACTGGTATGGCTACAGTGATCAATGCTGGGGATTGACTGCAAGCGATATTCCTAATGGTTATACGGCCAGTTCACCCACAAACGATGTAGGCGTAATTGCACCAACTGCCGCACTTTCATCTTTTCCATATACACCAACAGAGTCTATGAAAGCGTTGAAATTCTTTTATTATAAACTGGGTGATAAGTTGTGGGGAGATTATGGTTTTTATGATGCATTCAAGCTGCAGGATCCCTGGTTTGCCAATTCGTATTTAGCGATTGACCAGGGGCCAATAATAGTGATGATTGAAAATTATAGAACCGGTTTGCTGTGGAATTTATTTATGAGCTGTCCGGAAGTAAAAACAGGTATGCAAAACTTAGGATTTCAAAGTCCGCATTTGTAATACCATCTCAGTCCAATCATTCAGTATTGTGCTGAAAAGTTGAAGGAGGAACACCAGTGAAGGAAAAGGGTTTTACGCAAAAACGCGAAGCCCGTAAAAAGAAAAAGGAATATGTCGCATAGAGCAAAAGAGAAAACAAACGTCTTCGCTGCGATCACTGCGTTCGCCGCGGTTTTTATTCCTTGCTCAATAGCTTTACCAGGCGTTGAAGACCCGTCCAAATAGTAATTATGTTGCCCGGCCAATAAGGCTATTTATCAAGAAAGCTGGATCATTCGTGTAATTCGCAACAATTCGTGTCATAATAAAATGAAGAAAACAATTATACTACTGCTGTTATTGCCCTTTTTCCTACAGGCGCAAAAAACACAATCAGCAAAGGCCATTGAACGCCCAAAAAATCTTTCCGATTCTGCATTGCTGGATATTGTGCAAAAACAGACCTTTAGATACTTCTGGGATTTTGCACATCCCGTCAGTGGCATGGCCAGGGAACGAAGTAACGTAGCTTACGATTATGGCAACGAAGTGGTAACCACCGGCGGCACAGGCTTTGGCGTAATGGCCGTAATTACGGCAGCTAACAGGGGTTGGATCAATCGCGACACGGCTGCCCGGTTTTTATTGAAGATGGTAAAGTTTTTAAGCAAGGCCAATTCCTATCATGGCGTATTTCCACATTGGCTGAATGGCGCCACGGGGCAAACCATTCCGTTCAGTCGCAAAGATGATGGCGCCGATTTAGTAGAAACCTCTTTCCTTTTCCAGGGCCTGCTTTGTGCACGACAATATTTTAGTGCCGATAACCGGACGGAAAATGATTTGCGCAACCGCATCAACTGGTTGTGGAATGATATAGAATGGAACTGGTTCACCAAAGGTGGCGAAGAAGTGCTGTACTGGCATTGGAGCCCTAACAATGGCTGGGCCATGAACTTTCCTATTCGCGGTTTTAATGAATGCTTAATTGTGTATGTATTGGCGGCATCGGGTGAACGTTACCCGGTGAGCAGCGCCGTATATCATCGCGGTTGGGCACAAAGTAATTTCTTTAAAAACGGGAAAACATTTTACAACATTAAGCTACCCTTAGGTTTTGATTATGGTGGTCCTTTGTTTTTTAGCCAATATTCTTTTTTAGGATTGGATCCACGAGGATTGAAAGATGAATATGCTGATTATTGGGAGCAAAATAAAAATCACACACTGATAAACAGGGCTTATTGTCTTGACAATCCGAAGAAGTGGAAAGGCTATGGTGAAAACTGCTGGGGACTAACAGCCAGTGATAGTTGGGTAGGTTACGCAGCCCATTCACCAACAGAAGATTTAGGTGTAATTTCACCAACAGCCGCTTTGTCGGCTTTTCCATACACACCCGAATATTCTATGCAGGCACTAAAGCATTTTTATAATGACCTTGGCGATAAGCTTTGGAGCGCATATGGTTTTATTGATGCCTTTAGCGAATCGAAAAACTGGTATGCACAATCGCATTTGGCCATAGACCAGGGGCCTATCATTGTAATGATGGAAAACTATCGTAGCGGTTTGTTGTGGAAGTTGTTTATGAGCTGCCCCGAAGTGCAAAACGGGTTAAAGAAACTGGGCTTTCAAAGTCCTTATCTTAAGTAACATTTCAATCGTACTGCTTTATGAAAAAAATTTTCTTCCCTCTTTTATTTCTTTGTATAAGTACAGCAATGAAGGCCCAGGATACATCATTATACGAACGTCATTTGTACATAGAAAAAGGCGATACACTGCCCTACCGTTTGTTGTTGCCCAAAGATTATGACGCCTCCAAAAAATATCCGCTCATTTTGTTCTTACATGGCTCCGGTGAACGAGGCAACGACAATGAATTGCAATTGGTGCATGGCGCTGATCTTTTTCTGCGTGATAGCATTCGAAACAATTACAAAGCTATTGTTGTGTTTCCGCAATGTAGTTTGAACGGCTATTGGAGCAATGTAAAAATTGTTACAGACTCCATTCAAAAAACAAGAGTGTTTAATTTTCAATCGGAAGGTGAGCCTACTGTCGCCATGAAATTATTATTGAGTTTATTGAACCAACTGCCCAAAAAATATAAACTCGATAAAGAACGTATTTATGTTGGTGGATTGTCTATGGGCGGTATGGGTACGTTTGAAATAGTACACCGCAAACCCAAATTATTTGCAGCGGCCTTTCCTATTTGCGGTGGCGCCAATGCCGCCATTGCCGATGATCTAAAAAACACAGCCTGGTGGATATTTCATGGACTGAAAGACAATGTTGTTGATCCAGTGTATAGCAAAGTAATGGCTGCGGCATTAAAAGGCGAAGGTGCTGATGTGAAATTGACACTCTACCCTGATGCCAATCACAACAGTTGGGATTCGGCTTTCGCTGAAAAGGATTTGATGACCTGGCTGTTTTCAAAAAACAAATAAAACAAAACAGCAGTTGTTTGCTACTTCAATAAAAAACTTCAATGACTAAAAGCACGTTTATCTTTTCTCTCTTTATTCTTTTTGGCTCTCTTGGTCATGGCCAGCAAACAACTTACTGTAATCCCGTCAATATAGACTACGGCTACACGCCTATTCCCAACTTTACCGAATGGGGAAGACATCGGGCCACGGCCGATCCGGTGATCGTCAATTATAAAGGCGATTTTTATTTATTCTCTACCAATCAATGGGGCTATTGGTGGAGTAATGATATGTTGAACTGGAAATTCGTTTCAAAAAAATTTTTACGCCCATGGAACACCGGCACCTACGACGAACTCTGTGCTCCGGCGGTTGGCATCATTGGCGATACAATGTTTATTTTTGGTTCTACTTACACCAATAACTTTTCTATTTGGATGAGCACCAACCCCAAGGCTAATGAATGGAAACCTTTAGTTGATTCATTCGAAATAGGTGGTTGGGATCCCGCATTTTTTACCGATGACGATGGCAAGTTCTACATGTATAATGGCAGCAGCAACCGCTACCCTCTTTACGGAATTGAATTGAACAGAGAAACCATGCAGCCTATCGGCACAAGAAAAGAAATGTATTTGCTGGAACCCTGGCGCTATGGCTGGCAACGCTTTGGCGAATATTTGGATAATACTTTTCTTGATCCTTTTATTGAAGGCTCATGGATGACAAAGCACAGCGGAAAATATTATTTGCAGTATGGTGCTCCGGGCACCGAGTTCAGTGGCTACGCTGATGGCGTAGTTGTTGGCAATGATCCTTTAGGTCCTTTCACGCCGCAATCCGACCCGCTTTCATGGAAGGCAGGCGGCTTTGCCAGGGGCGCCGGTCATGGATCTACATTCCGGGACAATCAAAATAACTATTGGCACGTATCTACTATCGCTATTTCTGTAAAAAATAATTTTGAAAGAAGAATCGGCATCTGGCCGGCAGGTTTTGATAAAGATGATGTTATGTGGTGCAACACAGCGTTTGGCGATTATCCGCATTATTTGCCGGCTGCCCATCCCGAATCTTTTACTGGCTGGATGTTGTTGAACTATAACAAACCCGTGACCGTATCGTCAACACTTGGAAGTTATTATCCCAACTTCGCTGTGGACGAAAATATTAAAACCTATTGGAGTGCCGCTTCGGCCAACAAAGGCGAATGGATACAAACCGACCTGGGTGCTTTATCAACTGTATATGCGGTTCAAATCAACTACGCCGACCAGGACGTGGATAGCAATCGCCTGGGTAAATACAATGATCAGTATCATCAATACAAGTTGTATTTTTCAACTGATGGAAAGAAATGGAAGACATTAGTGGATAAAAGCAATAATAAGACCGATGTGCCGCATGATTATATTGAATTAGCAAAACCGGTAAAAGCAAGATTCATTAAACTTGAAAATGTTCACATGCCTACAGGTAAATTTGCCATCAGCGGACTACGGGTGTTTGGAAAAGGCAATGGCAATGTTCCGGATACAGTTCAAAATTTTATTGTGCTGCGAACAGAAAAAGATAAACGCAGTGCATGGATCAAATGGAAACCTGTAGATAATGCTTATGCCTATAATATTTATATGGGCACAGCGCCGGATAAATTGTACAATAACATTATGATCTACAGCGCCAATGAATATTATTATAAAGGCATGGACAAAGAAAAACCTTACTATTTTCAAATTGAAGCCATTAATGAAAATGGTGTGTCCAAAAGAACAAGTGTGATGCGGGTAGAGTAATTTTTTAAACAGTATTTTTAAAGTAAATCATGAAAAAACTTCTAAGCGTTTTTTTTCTTACATCGCTCTTATCTTTTGAAGCAATAAACGTGCAGGCACAGGCGCCATTTGCTAATGAAATAAAAAATTTCAAGCAGCAGGACAGTGCTTCTTTTCCTTCAAAAAATGCCATTTTGTTTGTAGGTAGTTCTTCTTTCAGAAAATGGACGGACGTGCAATCCTATTTTCCGGGTTACGAAATCATCAACCGCGGTTTTGGAGGATCTACGCTGCCCGATGTTATTCGTTATGAAAAAGACATCATTGCGCCTTATCACCCAAAGCAGGTCGTGATTTATTGCGGTGATAACGACCTGGCCTCTTCTGACACTGTTACAGCAAATGTGGTTCTTAAAAGATTTAAGGAGCTTTTTCTTTTGATCAGAAGTGACTTGCCCAAAGCCAGTATTGCTTTTGTGTCCATTAAGCCGAGTCCAAGCCGCATCCAGCTATTTTCAAAAATGCAGCAGGCCAATGCGCTGATAAAAAAATTTCTGAAAAAACAAAAAAACACTTCGTTCATTAATGTGTTTGATCCCATGCTGGTAAATAACCAACCCAGGCCAGATATTTTTCTTTCCGACAATCTGCACATGAACGAAAAAGGATACGCCATCTGGCAGAAAGCTATTCAACCTTATCTACTCAAATAATCTATCGAAATATGAATCGGTTTAAACTATTGTTTCTATCAGCTTCCATTATTTTATCAGCTATCGTAAACGCACAGGTAAAAACAAATACCAATGCGAAAATGGATCAGTTCATCAACAACCTGATGAGCAAGATGACATTGGATGAAAAACTGGGACAGCTAAATCTTCCTGTCTCAGGCGACATTACCACGGGACAGGCCGCAAGTTCGGACATTGGTAAAAAAATAAAAGAAGGAAAAGTAGGTGGCTTGTTCAACATCAAAGGCGTTGAAAAAATAAGAGACGTGCAGAAAATAGCCGTTGAAAACAGCCGCTTAAAAATCCCATTGATCTTTGGCATGGATGTCATTCACGGTTATCAAACTTCCTTCCCTATTCCACTGGGCTTATCATGCAGTTGGGACATGCAGGCCATTGAACGCAGTGCCCGCATTGCAGCCACTGAAGCCAGCGCAGATGGTATTTGCTGGACGTTCTCACCCATGGTAGACATAGCCCGTGATCCACGCTGGGGGCGCATTGCAGAAGGCAGCGGTGAAGATCCTTATCTGGGCTCGCAAATAGCAAAGGCCATGGTAAAAGGATACCAGGGAAACGATCTTTCAAAAGATAATACTGTTATGGCCTGTGTAAAACATTTTGCTTTGTATGGCGCAGCAGAAGGCGGAAGAGATTACAACACCACAGACATGAGCCATATCAGGATGTACAACGAATATTTTCCTCCATACAAAGCGGCTGTTGATGCAGGCGCCGGAAGCGTTATGACTTCTTTCAACGAAGTGGATGGCATTCCCGCCACGGCTAACAAATGGCTGATGACCGATGTATTGAGAAAACAATGGGGCTTTAAGGGCTTTGTGGTTACCGATTACACAGCCGTTAACGAAATGACCGCACATGGCCTTGGCGATCTGCAAACCGTTTCTGCGCTTGCATTAAAAGCAGGCGTAGATATGGATATGGTGGGCGAAGGCTTTTTAACTACGTTGAAAAAATCTTTGCAGCAGGGAAAGGTTACGCAAAAAGATATTGATGTTGCCTGCAGAAGAGTGCTGGAAGCAAAATACAAATTAGGATTGTTTGAAGACCCTTATCGCTATTGCAATATTGAAAGATCAAAAACAGAAATTTATACACCTGAAAATTTAAAAGCAGCAAGAGAAATTGCAGCGGAAACTTTTGTGTTGTTGAAAAATCAAAACAACACATTGCCATTGAAAAAAAGCGGCACCATTGCATTGATCGGGCCATTGGCCGATGCTAAAGAAAACATGCCGGGCACATGGAGCGTAGCAACCGATTTTTCAAAACCCATTTCTGTATTGGCTGGCCTGCAAAACGCTATTGGCGATAAGGCGAAGCTGGTGTATGCCAAGGGTTCTAATTTAGATGCTGATAGTTTGCTTGAAGAAAGAGCCACCATGTTTGGCAAAACTTTGCACCGTGATCATCGTTCGGCTACTGAAATGTTAGGCGAAGCTCTAAGCGTAGCGGCCAATGCCGATGTTATTGTAGCTGCCCTGGGTGAGTCGGCAGAAATGACCGGAGAAAGTTCCAGCCGCAGCAATATTGAAATTCCCCAAACACAAAAAGACTTGTTGAATGCTTTATTAAGAACAGGCAAGCCTGTAGTGCTGGTGTTGTTTACCGGAAGGCCCCTTGCAATAAAATGGGAAGCAGAACATGTACCTGCTATTTTAAACGTTTGGTTTGGCGGTTCCGAAGCGGGAAATGCCATTGCTGATGTGCTGTTCGGCGATGTAAACCCTTCGGGAAAACTGACAACAACTTTCCCGCAAAATGTAGGGCAAGTGCCGCTGTATTACAATCATAAAAACACTGGCCGTCCGCTGGATGAAGGAAAATGGTTTCAAAAATTCCGTTCCAATTATCTGGACGTTTCCAATGAACCCGTGTATCCATTTGGTTATGGATTGAGCTATACTACGTTTCAATACGGCGATGTGCAGTTGAGCAAAAATCAAATGCATCCCAACGATAAGATCACTGCTACCATAACGGTAACCAACACCGGCACAAGAGAAGGGAAAGAAACCGTGCAGCTATACATCCGCGACATGGTGGGCAGCATAACACGGCCTGTAAAAGAATTGAAAGGGTTTCAAAAAATATCCTTGCAGGCAGGTGAATCAAAAACTGTTTCCTTCACCATTGGTATAGATGATCTGAAATTTTACAACAGCGATCTAAAATGGGTGGCAGAGCCGGGAGATTTTAAACTGATGATCGGCACCAATTCGGCTGATGTGAAAGAAGCCGCATTTACGTTGGTGAAGTAGTAGATTCATTTCATACAAACGTTTACAGAGTTGAAATCTGTAAACGTTTGTTATTATCGGGATTAAATAACTTTCAAACCACGCAACATCACTTCCACGGGCAGGGAATAATGCCACTTGGCGCTTTTGTTCCCCGCAAAATAACAGACACTTCAAACGTATTCGGCTTTCGGGTAGCCTGGTTTAGTTTTGAAACCGTAAGGTCATAACTCACGCCGAACTGCATATCCTTATATCCTAATCCTATATAAGGCACAATGGCATTCTTCGACCAATACCAAACACCCGCATTGATGATGGACTGGTTTGCATCCTCCAGGTAGTAACCCACGGCCCCGCCAACAGAAAAATATTTTGCTTCATCCTGAAACTGATAAATACCATTGAGATTCAAAACCGTTTGTTCGTTTAAAAAAGTTTCGAAATTGGCATGAGCCACTTTACGCATGGCAAGTATCTGGTTATCGTTTTCCAAAAAAGTTTGCCTGGGTTTATTAAAATGAAACAATGCCACGCCAAGATCTACATTGCTTTTTTCGGAAGTAATACTATAAGTTAACCCCGTGCTGGCAGAGATGTAAGGCTTCATATTAGAGAGTGCCGCTTCACCGGTTGGAAGATTTACATTAAAACCATAACCTGTAAATTGCTCTTCCCAATCGAGCCGTGAAAAATCAACATGCCTGCGACCATAGATGCCACCGAAGCCAATACCCAGTTTATGTTTTACATCGCCATTGGTCAGTTTAATTTGATAAGAAAGATCAAGCGAAGCCCAAACACTTTTAGCCACGCCACCCATAGCCCTGTCCATCATCAGCATCCCTCCTATCCCCATCACATTGCCTTCTTCAACCCCGGGTATTTTGTCCTGCATTATTTTCCTGTCGTAAGATATGGAGCCTGTCATGTAGGGTGCAGCGGGGCCAATCCATTGATCTCTGAGGTTGGAGATGAGTCTCCAGTCTGCATTAATATTAGCGGTAAGCGCCGGGTTAATATTTAAAGGAGATGAAAAAAACTGCGAAAAGCTTGGATCCTGCCCGTAGCAGTAGTTGCACAGCAATATCATGATGATCAACGCAGTCTTTTGGATCTTTTTCATAAGCTCACATATAAAGTTACCTCAGTAAGATAGAATTACCGCTTTTCTTGAAATGTTTACCGTCTTCGCCTATAGCCTCCAGCGTCCAGGTGTATACATCCTGCACCTGTTCTTTACCATTAAAGATGCCATCCCAACCTTTGCCAATTTCATTTGTTTCATACATTAATTGTCCCCAACGGTCAAATATGCGGAAGTAATAAATTTCCTTGATATGCACACACAATGGACGTAACTTATCGTTATGTCCATCTTTGTTCGGGCTCCATGCCTTGGGTACAAAAATATCTGAGTAAATATCCGGAGCAGCTTCAGGAACCAGCACACGCAAAGTATCTACCACTTTACAGCCATTACCGGTAGTGATAGTGATATTGTATTCAACTGTTGAATCGTATTTAAATACGGGATCAATAACGGTATATACATTCAGCCCTATTGGTGGCTCCCAGAGGTAATTAGAACCTGTTCCCAAATCTCTCGCCTGCAGCCTTCTCGGAACAGTTGGCAATACAGTAATGTCCGGGTAACGTATACCTGATTGAGAAGCCAGCACGGTCACAGTTACCGAGCTATTGAGGTTACTATTGCTGCACTTCAGATCTGCCACACTCAATAAGTTATAGGTTGTTGTTTGTGTTGGCGATACTGTAAGTACATACGGTGATGAATTGATGTTGTTGATGGTATAAGTATTTGTGCCATCCGAATAAGTTATTGTCCACGGAGCTGTACCTGTCAACGCTATGGAGATAGTCGTACTTGAGCCGGCGCATATCGGGTTACCGCCTGTAATGCGGGCAGTAGCAATGGGGCTCGTAGCTAAAACAAGTTTGGCTATAGAATCGCATCCCGCAGCATTTTGAAGCGTAGTGGTATAGGTGCCGGCCTGGGTTATACTCATACCGTTCCATGTATAAGGCAAGGTGTTGGCACAAACTGTTACGCTGTCTGTGGCTCCGGTTATTGTTTGAGAAACAATTAAAATTAAAGTAGCTACGGAATCGCAACCTGCCTGATTAACGGTGATAAAGGTATAAGTACCGGCTGCAGTATAATTGGCGCCATTCCAGGCATATGGGAGTTGGTTGGGACAGATGGTTATGGTGGTTGTGGATGAAGTGGGCTGGGTAACACTCACATGCAGGGTGATGGTAGAGTCACAACCCGCTGCACTCTTGGTGGTGAACACATAATCATCTGCCTTCGTTACATCCAGGCCATTCCATACAAACGGCAGTTGGATATGACTCACAACCGTAT
>JBQCHB010000265.1:0-8690 GCA_051955075.1 Flavisolibacter sp. | reverse complement strand
GGCAGCGCCGATGCGGCAGAAGAACAATTACAGGAGCTATACAAAGCCATCGGCCAACTGAACGAAATAGAAAGAGCTATCGTTATGTTATACCTCGAAGAGCGCAGCTATGAAGAAATGGAAGAAATATTAGGTATTAGCAGTGGAACCTTGCGGGTAAAGATGAACCGCATCAAAGAAAAATTGCGCCACATCACAAAAACTAATTTATATGGAGCTGGATGAACTAAAACAAATGTGGAAAGAAACGCCTGCTCAAAGCGAGGCAAATACAAATATTATGGAACTGTTACAACATAAAAGCTATGGCCCTCTGGCGGCACTGAAACGCACCTATCGCAAACAAATGGTAGCCATGATGGTAGTTCCTTTAATGCTGCTTGTGGTAAACCAACAGGACATTAACAAGGTGCTATTGAGTGTGTTGTTCTGGTGTTACATTGCTTTTTGCATTGGCGTGGTATTATTTGCATGGTACAATTACCGCATCGTCAAAAGCATGCAGTCGATGGACGCAAGTGTGAAAGCAAACTTTGAACAACAAATTGCGCTGCTGGAGAAAAGAGCAAGCCTGGAACTACTCGGCCTGCGCTGTGCATTGCTCTTCTTTGTGCTGTTGGTAGAAGTGTTGCCCTATTTTCAGCATTACCGCATGCTGGACAAATGGCATGCACTTTCTGTTTGGCTGCGCCTTGGCGCCTATGCAGGTTTGTTCTTGTTGCAGTATATTCTCAATAAAGCCTTAAAAGAAAAAAGAGTAGGAAGGCATCTTGCCTACCTAAAGAATGTGGTTAATCAAATGCATGAATGATACACAAGCATATAGTGACTCCCTGCTTGATTAATGTGGTGACTTTCTCAAAATGGGTACTGTAGAGAATAGATACGTTTGCCTTTCATCTATACATCAAAAGAGGGTGATGTATGGATGAGGCAGGGTTGAGGCAAGGATAATGCGACCGAGTGTATAGGAGAATTACGATGCTGCCTTGATACGTCTTTACAAAAGCGGGGTAAGATCTTCACAGCTTTTTCTCTCCTTACCATTTTTATTACCTGTCTTGGGTTGCTGGGATTGATAGCCTTTACCACGCAACAGCGGCAAAAAGAAATTTCTATCCGCAAGGTGATGGGCGCAGGAGTGGTAGAGATCGTTCAGTTGATCACCAGGAACTTTATGTTGCTGGTAGGCGTGTCATGTCTCATTGCCTTCCCGGTGGCCTACCTGTTCATGCACAAATGGCTACAGGTATTTACATATAACACGGGCCTGTCACCGCTGCCATTTTTGTTGTCGGCGCTGATAGTGTTGGTGATTACGATGCTGACCATTATTTTTCATACAACGAGAGCAGCTGTGGCCAGCCCGGCAAAGAACTTGAGGACGGAGTGAGAAAGAGACATGGAACGATGCCCGACGCCAGGTTGATTTTTTGTTGTATGAACTGCATTGTCTTTTACTGCTGTCGGCGTTGGAAGCCCTGGCGTAGCCACTCCAGTTATTACAGGATTTGCCGCATTTTTTTCCGGGTGCAAAAAATTCTTGCACATAGCCGCTACAGCATTTTAAGCTGAATGGTTTGGCCCTGTAATGATAAGAATTGCTTGAAAAACAGCAGTTGCTTTACTGTATTCTCACTTTCGCCGAAGGCAGCAGGCATCCCATCGCTTCGCGGCGGATGCATTTAAAGTTTACTTTGCACACATAAGATACGAACGGGGGTTTATTGTTAACCCTGCAAATGATTTAAATTAGCTGTGTTCGTATCGTTTCCTCCTTGTGGTTGTTCTTGCTTGTGATAACAAGCGGGCCGGCCATAATATCAAACCAAATTGAATGAAACAGTTTTTTTTGAATAGCGTCTTTTTGTTCCTCCTGTTTTCCTTTAGAACAGACCATAAAGAAAACTCTTTTATCAGGGATAATTTTTTATATGCCGACGCTCAGTTAAAAAATATGCTGAAAGAAACAGGCGAAGCCAGTAATGCTTTTCCGCGTACTATAAACAAAGCCGGTAAATTGGTGACTACCGATATGTATGACTGGACTTCCGGATTTTTCCCTGGCAATCTTTGGTATGCTTATGAATATACTAAAGACCCAGTGTTGAAAAATGCCGCTATTCAATGGACAGAACAATTGGAGCCCTTAAAAAGTTTTACGCAGCATCACGACCTCGGTTTTATGATGTATTGCAGCTATGGCAATGCTTACCGCCTTACTGGTAATGAAAAATATAAAGAAGTGCTGATCCGGTCTGCAAAATCGCTATCTACAAGATACAATCCTGCTACCGGCTGCATTAAATCCTGGAACACATTCAAATCGTGGCATGGAGATAAAACTTATCGCTTTCCCGTTATCATTGATAATATGATGAATCTTGAACTTTTGTTCTTTGCTTCGAAAGCGAGTGGCGATACATCGTTCAGGCATATTGCCGTTTCGCATGCCCTCAATACCATGAAGAACCAGGTCAGGAAAGATTACAGTTCTTATCACGTTGTGTGTTACGACAGTGCTACAGGAAAGGTGGTTGCAAGAGAAACTGCCCAGGGCTATGCAGATTATTCTACCTGGTCGAGGGGACAAGCCTGGGGTATTTACGGCTTTACAATGACGTATCGTGAAACGAAGGACAAACGTTTTCTTAAAACAGCGCAGGGTATGGCTGATTTTTTTATCAACCATAAAAATCTGCCAGCCGATAAAATTCCGTATTGGGATTTCAATGTTGGTGAAAAAGAGTATACGCCTGGCGTCAATTCCAATGCAAAAAATATTACTGTTCAATACCGCGATGCTTCTGCCGCTGCTATTACGGCTTCTGCATTACTTGAGTTAAGCACATACAGCGGCGGTAAAGGAAAAAGATACAGATCCGTAGCTATCCAGATTTTACACACACTTGCAGGCCCTGCCTATCGGGCACCGTTAGGCGCGAATGGAAATTTTTTGCTTATGCAATCCGTTGGTAGCATTCCGCACAATAGCGAGATCAGTGTGCCGCTGGTGTATGCAGATTATTATTTTCTGGAAGCCCTGCATCGTTATAATATTTTACTGAAAGGGGAAAAGTTATTCCAGGAATGATGCAGTTCTTTTTTTTAAATCAGGTGGTTGAAAAATTACTAGCCTGTTTCGTGCCAATAGGAAAGTAAATAATAAATCCTTGCTTAAGATATAGAAGTAAATAAGATTTGAGATAATGTTCCCCCAAAAAAATCACTATAATCCAGGTAGAAAATGATAACAAAAAATAGTTCTGCTTTTTTATTAGTCATGCTCTTTGCAACACAAGTTTCTTTTGCCCAAAAAGCTAAAAAGAAACAACTGCAACAGCCGGTTGCAAGTACCGGGTTGCAGGACCGGGAATTTTGGGTAAAGACATTATACAAAATGGCTTATCCCGTAGTGCACCATCTTGCCAATGAAACGCTGAAGAAAAATTTGCCGCTTGAATTAGGAAATGACTATAATTTGAAAGTAAAAAAAGTTACTTATCTGGAGGCGGTAGGAAGAACGATGGCCGGCATTGCACCCTGGCTTGCATTGCCCGATGATGAAACTGCAGAAGGAAAGATGCGTAAACAACTTCGGGAAGAATTGTTGAAAGGTCTTGTACATGCCGTTGATCCCGGCAGCCCTGATTATTTAAATTTCAGAACAGAAGGCCAGCCCATTGTAGATGCAGCTTATGTAGCGCAGGCTTTTTTAAGAGCACCCAAAGCCTTGTGGGAGCCATTGGATACTTTGACAAAACAACGCTTCGTAGAAGCGTTTAAATCTTTGCGAAACCGAAAAGGCGCCTACAACAACTGGCTGCTTTTTGCAGGTATCAACGAAGGCTTTTTAATGAAGATAGGAGAACAGTATGATCCCTCGCGGATTGACTATGCACTTCGAAAAATGAAAGAATGGTATGTGGGTGATGGCTGGTACAGCGACGGTGAGAAATTCAGCATGGATTATTACAACTCTTACGTTATTCATCCTATGCTGGTGGACTTGCTGAAAATTACAGCCGGGAAAAAATTTTCTCTACAGGAAGATTATGATCTTGCTTTGAAAAGAATGATCCGTTATGCCGAATTTTTGGAGCGCATCATTTCGCCTGAAGGGACCTATCCGGCATTTGGCCGTTCTATTACATACCGCACTGCTGCTTTCCAGGCATTGGCGCAAGTGGCATTAATGGAAAAATTGCCAACTTATATCTCACCTGCGCAGGTGCGTTGTGCACTTACAGCTGTTATGCATAATATGTTTGACGGGCCGCAAAATTTTGACAAGAACGGTTGGCTGGTTCTGGGTTTCAATGGCAGCCAGCCAATGGTTGCGGATGTTTATACTTCAACCGGCAGCTTATACATGGCAACACTTGGCTTTTTGGATCTGGGGTTACCAGCCGATAATAGGTTCTGGACTGACCCTGCTGCAGACTGGACTTCCAAAAAAGCATGGAGCGGCCAAGTCATAAAGAAGGATTATAAGGTGGAGTACTAGCAACTACTTTCAGTGATAAAAATTGATCAGCAGACGCAATTTTTATTGCACAATAAAAGTTGAACTTAAAAAATATCAAAGGCGGGAGTATATTGCTTCTGCCTTTGTTTTAATTAAAGGAAAAGAATGTCGAAAAAATCTCTTTTGCTGATTGCCTGTTTATTCATCGCTATTTGTTTGCAGGCTCAAAATCGTTATGAATTAAACAACGGATGGTACTGCGCCAATATTAAAGCCGTGAAAGAAAGCGGGGACGTTGTTTCTTCTTTAAATTATAGTGTAAAGAATTGGCTGCCTGCTACAGTTCCCGGAACGGTTCTTACAACGCTGCTCAATAATAACTTAGTGCCGGATCCTTTCTATGGAATGAATAACAAACACATTCCTGATATTTACGAAACGGGCAATGATTATTATACGTACTGGTTTATAAAAGATTTTAAAGAAGCGGCAAAGGCACGAGAGCAGGTTTGGTTGCAGCTGAGAGGGGTGAATTATAAATACGATGTGTTTCTCAACGGAAAAAGGTTAAATGATAGTACGCATGAGGGAATGTTGCTGCGAAGTGAATACAACATCACAAATTATTTATCGAAAGGCGGAAACAACCGTTTAGCTGTTTTGGTTTTTCCACCGGATGTGCCAGGTAATCCTAACGGTGGACAAGGTGGTGATGGAACCATTGCAAAAAACTTAACCACACAATACACTGCAGGCTGGGATTGGATCCCGCCCATTCGTGACCGTAATACAGGCATATGGGATAAAGTATTCGTAGAAAAAAAGAACGCGGTTGATATTCGTAATCCACATATTATAACGCTGGTGCCGGGTGTTCGCAAACCTTATGATGCACAACAAGCACCGGTAACGATCAAGTTAAGTGCAGAACTCACGAACGCTTCCAACCACCCGGTAAGTGGTGCATTACAATATCACATCAATAACAAAACCATTAGTAGAAGCGTAACACTTACACCTAATAAAACCACACTTGTTCAACTGCCGGATTTTACTTTGGAGAATCCGAAACTTTGGTGGCCCAATGGTTATGGTCCGCAAAATTTATACAACATTAAACTCCGGTTTGTATCTGGCAATAAAATTTCTGACGAAGAAAAAGTTCAATTCGGCGTAAGGCAAATAGCAACTCAATGGAATGCGCACACCGGGAGCATGCAGGCTTTGGTGAACGGGCAAAAGATTTTTATTAAAGGAGGCAACTGGATCATTTCAGATGCGATGCTCCGCTTCAGCGAAGAACGCTATGATGCCGAGATCCGTTTTCACCGCGATATGAACTTAAACCTGATACGTATTTGGGGTGGCGCCATTACTGAACGTCCTGAATTCTATAGTGCCTGCGACAAATATGGTTTATTGGTGTTCCAGGATTTTTGGTTCAGTGGTGATTGCAATGGCCGATGGTTCGATCCAATGAAAAAAGAAGACCAGTGGACGCGGCGACAATACCCTGACGATCATCAATTGACTTTGCGCACAGCAGCCGATCAGATCAAACTCATTCGTAATCATCCGTCGCTTGCATTTTGGTGCGGTGGCAACGAGATAACGCCACCCAACGACATTTTAATTCCATTGAAAGATTCCCTGTTGCCTTTGCTGGACGGCACCCGTTATTTTTTTGATTATTCCAATAGCGACAGCATGTCCCTTAATACTATGGGCGGTAATGGCGATGGTCCGTATTCTGTTCAAAACCCCAAAACATTCTGGTCTAAAAAAACGTTTCCTTTTAATTCGGAAGTAGGGTCTGTAGGCATTGGAGACTTTGTTTCACTTCAGCGTTTTATTCCTGCAGCAAATTTAATTCCGCCCAAACATCCGTTTGTTGATTCCGTGTGGCGGTATCACAAATACATTTCCTATGAGCATTATATTGATCAATACGGAACAGCAAAAGACGCAAAGGATTTCGCCATGAAAGCACAGTTGGTCAATTATGATCAATACCGAGCATTAATGGAAGGTTTTTCATCACATATGTGGGATTGGTACACTGGTTCCATCATTTGGAAAACACAAAATCCCTGGACAGCATTGCGTGGACAGATGTATGATTATTATCTGGATGTAAATGCCTGTTTATACGGACTGCGAAAAGGTAGCGAGCCTTTGCATATCATGATGAATCCTGCAGATAGTATGGTGATGTTGGTGAATAACGGCTTTGCTATCAGGCGTAATTTGATGATAGAGGTGAAAGCTTATGATGTGTTGACAGGGAAAGATAGTTTGTACACTACGTTGTTCGATGAAGTGGGGCCGAGCATGAGTAAAAAACTGTTTCCGATAACTCGTTTTCTTAAAGGATTAAATAAAAAAGATGGCGTGTTTGTTTCGCTGAAATTGTTTTCTGAACAAAAACAATTGCTAAGCGAAAATTTATATTGGCTTGCTGGCGAAGATGGAAGCCATACGGCTTTGCAGCAAATGAAAAAAGCCAGATTAAAAATTGCGGCTAAAAAAATAAGCGATACAAGAATCAACGTTATCTTAACAAATGATGCCGAAAATCCCGTTGCCTTTTTCAATCGTATAGCATTGATCAATACTCAAACAGGTGAACGGGTACTGCCCGCATTCTTTTCAGATAATTACATAAGTATTTTGCCCGGTGAAAGCAAAACAGTTACAATTGATTTTTTGGATAAAGATATTGTTATGAAAAAGGAAGTTCAGGTATATGGGTGGAATACGGATGAACAATTAATCGATATCAAAGAATAAATGGAATTAAGAAGTGTCTATCCTTGTTCTTTTTTTGAAATAACATTTTTCGCAGAAACACAAGTGACATCTTAGTAAACGTTTTTTAAATATCCTCGTTTTTAATTTTTTGTAAAATGAAACGTCGTCAAATGGAAGCCTTTATTAGGCTATGCGGTTGCAAAATATCCTGCACCTTTTCGATTAACAATATCAAGGAAGATTTTATTGTACCATAATCAACCCGTCTGAAATTTTTCGTAAAAAGATGACGGTGCTGCAAGCCGACCTTGGCATTGGGATTGCATACCTAATATAGGTCAAGTAAAAGACAACTTGGTTGACTGATTTGCTATCATGCGCCCTGACTACCCACAAAAAAACTTCAACGATAAACGCTTTACTTATGTATTGCTCATGAAGTGCCTTGCTGCTCAGGAGTTATAACCACACCAGCATTCCCCACCACACATGATTTTTCTTGCTATTTACCACAGCGTTCATTTTTAAACGATTGCTATTATGCTATTAAACATTGTTCAACTGCACGAGGTTGGGATGAAAGATCTCGACCTCGTAGGAGGCAAAAATGCCTCACTTGGAGAAATGCTCCAAAACCTTACGAAACTCGGCGTGAACATTCCCGGAGGATTTGTGATCACCGTAAATGCTTACCAGGAATTTATTCATCACAACAACCTGGATGAAAAGATCCGGAGCCTGGTAAAGCAAATTGATTACGCTTCTGTAGAATCTTTGCGAAGAGCAGGATTGCAAATCCGGAATTTAATTCGCAATGGAAGGTTTCCTTCCGCACTTTCCCATGAGATCATTAACTGTTACTATGAACTTTCAAAAAAATATGACCAGGAAGGAACCGATGTAGCGGTACGTTCATCAGCTACGGCAGAAGATCTACCCGATGCTTCTTTCGCAGGACAGCAGGAAACCTATTTGAACGTACGTGGTCCTGCAGCATTGATGGACGCTGTTCGCAATTGCTTTGCTTCTTTATTTACCGACAGGGCTATTTCTTATCGGGAAAGTTTTAGGTACGACCATTTTGCCGTTGGGCTTTCGGTATGCATTCAAAAAATGGTGCGGAGTGATTTGGGTGCAAGCGGTGTTGCCTTTTCGTTGGATACCGAAAGTGGATTTAAAGATGTAGTGGTGATCAATGGCTCGTATGGCTTGGGCGAAATGGTAGTGCAGGGAAGTATTTCACCCGATGAATTCATTGTATTTAAACCAACATTGAAAGAAGGTTATACTTCCATCATTGAAAAAAGATTGGGTGTAAAAGATCAAATGATGGTATATGGCGATGATCCCGATGAAAGAGTGAAAGTTATCCGTGTTGATAAAACTTCGCAGGAACAATTTTGCCTGGACGATGAAAAAATTCTCCAGCTCTCCCGTTGGGTAATACACATTGAAAATTATTATTCCCAAT
>JBQCHB010000264.1:0-3951 GCA_051955075.1 Flavisolibacter sp. | reverse complement strand
GCGATTGCCAAAAAAGGGATAGATGTAATGCTGACTTATCATACCAACAAAGAAGCCGCCGATGAGGTGGTTGCAGAGATAGAATCGCTGGGGCAAAAAGCCGTTGCTTTTCAGTTGGACACGAGTGATACAAAGGCGTTTGACAATTTCATTAAGCAGGCAACAGCTTATTTACAGGAACAAACAGGCAGCCCTAATTTTGATTACCTCATCAATAATGCAGGAACGGCTTTATATGCACTTGCATCAGAAACCACGGAAGAACAATTGGATGCTATTTTCAAGATTCACTATAAAGGCGTATTCTTCTTAACTCAAAAAGCGCTGCCTTTCATAAATGATGGCGGCAGCATTATCAACCTTTCATCAGGATTATCGCGCCTGTCGATTCCAGGTTCTTCTGTTTATGCCTCAATGAAAGGCGCGGTAGAAGTTCTTACCCGTTATCTGGCAAAAGAATTGGGACCGAGAAAAATTCGTGTCAATGTGGTGGCGCCCGGTGCAATTGAAACCGATTTTGGTGGCGACCGCACGCGTGATAACAAAGAAATTAATGATCGTATCGCAAGCGTTACAGCCCTGGGCCGGGTTGGTTTACCCAATGATATTGGTGGTGTGGTTGCTTTTCTATGTACGGAAGATGCAGGCTGGATTAATGCGCAGAGAATTGAAGTCTCAGGCGGACAGGCACTTTAAATTAAATTTTATTTTTGCAATATGGCTAACAACAAACAACCTTACCGGATAAAAACGATCAGTGAATTTCATCATCTCAAAAAATTGCCCACTCCGGCGCATCCGCTAATCAGCGTGATAAATGTAGAAGACATGAACAATGCCCATGAGAACAATGCAGGCATTTTCGTTCATGATTTTTACCTCATCGCGCTAAAAAGAAATTGTGCCATCAAAATGAAATATGGACAGCAGGAATATGATTTTGATGAAGGCACTATGTTCTTCACTTCACCTAACCAGGTTTTTGGAGTGGAACACGACAACAGCAAGACAGCAGAAAAAAAGTCGGGGTGGATGCTGCTCATTCACCCGGATTTTTTATGGAAAACAAGCCTGGCAAAGAATATAAAGCAATACGAATACTTTGATTATGCAGTACATGAGGCGCTTTTTCTTTCGGAAAAAGAAGAGGCTGTGATGAACAATATTATTGAAAATATTCAACAGGAATATCAATCCAACATTGATAAATTCAGCCAGGACATCATCATTGCCCAACTTGAAGTACTACTTAATTATGCTGACCGGTTTTATCATCGCCAGTTTCTGACAAGAAAAATAACCAATCATCAAATCCTTGAGCGAATGGAACATATTCTTACGAAATATTTCGTAAATGATGACTTAATGAAAAGTGGCTTGCCCACGGTTCAATACATTGCTGAATCGCTAAACATGTCGCCCAATTATTTAAGCGGTCTATTAAAAACACTGACGGGCCAAAGTACGCAGCAGCACATTCACAATAAACTGATTGAAAAAGCGAAAGAAAAATTATCAACCACCGATTTGTCGGTAAGTGAAATTGCTTACGAGCTTGGATTTGAATATCCACAATCGTTCAGTAAACTATTCAAATCGAAAACCAATTCTTCGCCATTGGAATTCAGGGCTTCGTTTAATTAGCGGATAAAAAGTAATCTTCTTGTTCGCCGACAGCTGCATTGGCTTTGTGTCAATTGTAATTGTGTGGTTTTGCAAATTATTTTTTATTAAGAATATACAACAAACGCAACAATTGAAGTAAGGAAATGAATTCGCATAAAAATCAGTTAGGGCAACGTTTTTAAAAGGATTACTTTGAAATAAAATTGTACCGGAACAGTAAATGAACAAAAAAGAAGGTTTTTATTTGCTCTTTTAAAAGCCCAGCTTAACAGTTGCCTACCGCCTAAAACAAGAAAAATTATTATATCTATTACAAAAATAATCTTACCTTTAAACCACTTTTAGCTGCTTTTTTTCAATTTATCTTACGAAGACCAGATTTAATTTAAAAATGCGAACGATATGAGGTTTTTATATTTGCTGGTTTTATTTTGTGGTAGTTTTTTATCTTCTGTTGCACAGACAAAGGTTTCAGTGCTTATGCAGCACAATGACATTAACCGAACCGGATGGAACAATAAAGAAACTGTTTTAAACCACAGTAATGTAGCTCCGGGAAAGTTTGGTTGTATTGGCAACTTCCCCGTGGATGATGAAATATATGCACAGCCGCTGGTAGTTAATAACATCACCGTAGGTAATTATACTGGCAGCATTTTATATGTAGCCACTGTCAATAATACTGTATACGCATTTAATGCTGACAAGGTATCTGATACAAACTCTTTATGGAAAGTGAATCTGAATCCGCCAGGACAAAGAACACCCGGCACCGCTGATTTAAAAGATTCAATCTACGGATCTCCCTGTGGCGGCAATTATAAAGATTTCTCGGGTAATATCGGAATTGTCGGTACGCCCGTAATTGATACCGCTTCGAAGACACTATATGTAGCCACAAAAACGGTTGATGGCAACGGAAATTTCTATGCTTACCTCAATGCATTAGACCTTAGGACAGGCCAGCACAAATTGGGCAGTCCTCATCTTATGAGTGCACAGGTTCCAGGCACGGGGCGGGGTAGTGTAAATGGCTTTGTGCCATTCTTAGCTAAATTTCAAAATCAGCGCCCGGCCTTACTCTTGTATAATAATATTATTTATGTTGCCAGTGCATCCTATTGTGATTGGAGTCCTTATCATGGCTGGATTTTGGCCTTTGATGCGACCACGCTTAATCTTCAATATGCTTATAACACCACCCCTAACGGTGGATTAGGTGGTATATGGATGGCCGGCCAGGGGATATCTGTCGGGCAAGATGGAAATCTTTATCTGACAACTGGCAATGGTACTACTACCCAGGATAATAATAATGTGGGAAGTAGAAGCTCAAGCCTGATAAAACTTACTCCCCAGCTTTCAGTACTCGATTGGTTCACTCCGGCGAATTACCAATATCTTGATAGTATGGATCGAGATTACGGCTGTGATGGCGTACTGATAATCCCCAATTCATCTACCACTATTTCAGGTTCAAAAGAAGGCATTTCTTATGTGGTTGATTATAATAATATGGGCCGCTATAGTCCAACAAATAGCCTGGTAAAAGACACTTTGGAATTTAATCCCAACAGGAAAGGATATGTACACATCCAGGGTTCACCTGTGTATGCCAGGCTAGGTGGCCAGGAATTCGTATATGCATGGGCGGAAAGTTTCAACATTCGTCAGTTTACTTACCAAAGAGATAGCGGAACATTTCTGAATTCTTACAAACAAGGAAACCGCACGCTTGATAAAGGCTCGCCCGGTGCTATGTTATCTTTGTCTTCCAACGGCGAAGATACTTCTTCCGCAATTGTATGGGCCTGTTTTCCCACTTCAGGAAACGCAAATCAAAGTGTGAGACCAGGTACATTGGCGGCATATAATGCTAATGATGTTTCAGCAAATGAATTATGGTACAGTGACCAGGATTCAAATAATGTGATAGGATTCTTTGCTAAATTTAATGCACCTACTGTTGCCAATGGGAAAGTCTACGTAGCAACTTTTTCTAAAAAAATAAAAATTTATGGTGTATATCCCCCGGTAGATACAGCAAAATGCATCAGCAACGGCACCGGGTTGCTGGCAGAATATTTCTCGAATACACCAGCTTCGGCCCCCTTCCCTGCAACAGCAACTATAACCCAAACAGAACCTGTGGTTAATTTTAATTGGGGGACGGGCGGGCCTTCAGGTATTAGTGTTGATTCTTTCAAAGTAAGATTTTCAGGCCAGGTACAGAGCCTCGATTCCGGAACATATACTTTCTATGTCACTTCTGATGATGGCTACAGGCTCTGGATAAACAATCAGCTCATAATGGATAAATGGATA
>JBQCHB010000263.1:0-5602 GCA_051955075.1 Flavisolibacter sp. | reverse complement strand
TCAACAATTGACAGTTGCGGGAAGGCAGTAGTTTTTAATATACCAAAGTGACCATCCTCAGTCACAATGTAATCTGCACCCCCTGAAACAGCGCAATCGCAATATTTGTTGTCATCAGGATCCACACTTATCAGGTTCCACTTGTAGAATGGGTGAACTATATGGACATTGGGCAACAAGGCCAATAATGACATAAATACTGTAGTAGTGGCTACACCATATTTTATCTGAATGATTTCCTCGTACTCAAAGAGAATATCCTGAGAAACTACCAATTCAAACTTTCCGTTGACCAAAGAAGTATAAATGTTATGGTAAGGAGAACGAGAACTTAAACAGGCGACTAAAATATTGCAATCAATGACAACTCTCATTTATGCACTTTTGCGGAAATGTTCATTCTTCCACTTCTCGAATATAGCATCTGTATACCCTTTTTCCGCAAATGCTTTATCTGCCTCATTGGTTACTTTATAGGAAAAGTAAGAAATTAATAAGGACTTAATCTCCTCCAATTCCTTGGTGGATCTGATGTCTTGGATTAGATTGATGATCTCTTTATGAGTATATGATAATTGTATGGGCATAATTTCTATAAAATTAGGAAAATTGCCCCTAATGAGCAAAGCTGCGTACATTGGCTTTTCTTCCCCGACGGGTTTCCGCCAACACGCAAGGCAAATGGTAAATCTCTTCCGAGAGAACCCGTAGGTAACACCTTATACTTCCTACAAGAATGTCTGTGGCAGAATAACCACCTACCCAATATTCAACACATCCTTCATATCAAAAACGCCTTTTTTGTCTGCAATATATTCGGCAGCCAGCACGGCACCCAAGGCAAAACCTTTACGGTTGTGTGCCGTGTGAATGATCTCGATATCGTCAATAGCCGATGTATATTTTACATGGTGTGTGCCAGCGGCAGGATCAACTCTTTCGCTGATGATAGAAAGTTCTTCGGGTGTGGAGGTTGCTTTGTTTACCCAGTCCTTCTTGCGGGGCAGGTTGGAAAGAACGCCTTCGGCTAAGGTTACGGCAGTGCCACTGGGCGCATCTCTTTTTTGTGTGTGGTGCACTTCCTTCAATTGTACATCATAGTCGGGGTGCGGCGCCATCAGTTTTGCCAGCAACTTGTTGACCTCAAAAAATATATTGACGCCAATGCTGAAGTTACTGGTATGCAAAAAAGAGCCGCCTTTTTGCAGACAATATTGTTTCATCTCGTCCAATTTATTGTTCCAGCCTGTGGAACCACTTACCACGGGAACACCGAGGTCAATACATTTCTTTACGTTTTCGTAAGCGCTGTCCGGACCCGTAAACTCTATAGCCACATCGGCCGATGCTATATTTTCTTTGGTAAATTCTTCTGTATTGTCAATGTGAATCTTTAGAACAACTTCATGCCCACGTTCTATGGCTACTTCTTCGATCATGTGTCCCATTTTGCCGTAGCCTATCAATGCAATTTTCATAATTATTACATGAATTTAAAACGCGAATTACACGATTTTTTACGACTTGCAAATGAATTATTGACAGGAGAGAAGAGATGCGTATCCGGCTACTTGAATGCCAACACCAGGCTAATGCCATTGGTACCGGCCATTTGGCTATGCCCGAATTTGAAGTTAAAGCTCAGATCAGGGCTTACGTCAAATGCTTTGAGATGCGCATCTACCGTAGCATCTACCACATTTAATCCCCAAAGAAGAACAAAAACCAGCACAGAATAATCAATGTCTCTTCGGTATTCGTCACGATAGTTCCTGATGGCATTTACATCAAGCACCTTATAAATTTGCTGCAGCTTGTTATAATTAGTGGAATCGGGTGGCAAGGTTTGCTGGCCTGTAACGGGATCAATGCGTTTTGTGGTAGCCTCGATCCGTGCTTTGTAGGCAAACCGGAAATCTCTGTAACTCTGTAAATTAAAAACAAATACGCCTGCCGACACACCCAATGCGCCGTACACAATGGGTATCTTCCAATACTTTTTATTGTAAAACTGTCCCCAGCCGGGGATAAGGGCAGAACGGATCGCTGCTTTTTTAGGTGAATGATGCAGCATTACCGAATCTACCTTGTTAACCTTTGCCACAACAGGGCTGTCAATCTTTGGTAAAGAATCTACGGCAATGCGTGGTTTTGTTGTGTCGAAGTTGGTTGGATTTTTTGTAGAATCAACCTGGCAAAAGCCAATAGATGCCCGCAATAAAAAGAGGATAAAGAGTACAAACCTTATTTTATGGACGTTGCTATTAGTCAATGCTCACATTCATTTGATCCAACAATTTGTTTAGCTCTTCCAAAGAGTAGTAATCGAAAGTAATTTGGCCGCTTCCGTTTTTGCTGTGCTTCAGCACTACTCTTGTGCTGAAATGAGAAGCCAGTTTATCTTCCACCTTTTTATAACCGTCGGGTAAAGTATTGTTCGTTGCTTTTTTCCCTTCTTTTTCTTTGTATAAAGCTCTTACCAGGTTTTCTGTTTGGCGGACAGACAGGTCTTTCGTTTTTATTTCATCGAAAATATAAAGCTGCTTATCAATTGTATCTACATTGATCAACGCCCTGGCATGTCCCATACTGATCTCGCCATTGCGAACGGCTACTTGTATGTCGGGTGGTAGCTTTAGTAAACGAATATAGTTGGTAACCGTGCTGCGGTCTTTTCCCATTCTCTCTGCTACCTGCTCCTGCGTATGATCGAGTTCTTCCATCATGCGCTTATAGCTTAAGGCAACCTCCATAGCGTTCAGGTCTTCACGCTGCAGGTTTTCAAGCAAAGCAAGTTCCAGCAGTTCCTGGTCGTTGGCCTGGCGTATGTATGCCGGCACGTCTTTAAGGCCGGCCAGTTTTGCTGCCCTTAATCTTCTTTCACCGGAAATTAAACGGTATTTGTTGCCATGAAGTTTTGAAACCGTTACGGGCTGAATGATATCGTGCAACTTGATAGAATGCGCCAACTCCTGCAAAGCCTGTTCGTCAAAATCTTTACGTGGTTGCTTTGGGTTGGTTTCAATATTTTCAACAGGCAGGCGCATCATGCCTGTAGCGGCTTCCACCACCTGGGGTTTCAATTGTCCTGCTGTATTTTTTAGATCGGAGTCGATGCTTTGTAGTAAGGAGCGAATGCCTTTTCCGAGGGCATCTTTATTTTGTTTGGGTTGAGTCATGAATAATTTAAGATTTAAGATTTCAGATTTCAGATTTTCCCGCCCTCTGAAACAAAGTTAGCTATGGTGCATGTTAATAAATCTGCAATCTGCAGATCTATAGTTCTATTATGCGTTCTTCCTGTGGAATCTTTGTCAGGTTATTTTTTTGAAGGATCTCTTTGGCAAGGTTTAAGTAATTCATGGAGCCTTTGCTGTTGGCATCGTACAAAATAACAGGCTTGCCAAAGCTTGGCGCTTCGCTCA
The DNA here is from genome assembly GCA_051955075.1 of Flavisolibacter sp. Classification (GTDB taxonomy): domain Bacteria; phylum Bacteroidota; class Bacteroidia; order Chitinophagales; family Chitinophagaceae; genus Flavisolibacter. Next base: position 2,177 of record JBQCHB010000263.1, on the reverse strand, counting down.
GGCGGGCATTGCGGTGAATGATGGTGCTGAAAACAAGGTCTTCGAAATGGCGGCGCACCTCGGCTACAACCTGGTTGCACAGGCGCAGGCGTCCATCGTACATGGTCATTAAAATGCCTTCGATCACTAATGCTGTATTAAGCCTGCTTTGAACAATTTTAATCGTGTTCAATAGTTTGCCCAGGCCTTCGAGGGCAAAGAACTCACATTGTACCGGAACAATCACAGCGTCGGCCGCGGTCAGGGCATTTACAGTGATCAAACCCAAAGAAGGAGAGCAGTCAACAATAATGAAATCGTATTCTTCTCTTACCGTTTCTATCAACTGCTTCAGCACCATTTCGCGGTTGGGATAATTGATCATTTCAATTTCGGCGCCTACCAGGTCAATGTGCGAGGGAATGAGATCGAGATAAGGAATATCGGTTTTTAAGATGACATCTTTGGCTTCCGCATTGTTCACCATGCAATCGTACAGGCTTTGCGTTACATTTTGCAGATCGAAGCCAACACCCGTGGTGCTGTTGGCCTGCGGATCGGCATCAACCAATAATGTTTTATATTCCAATACTGCAAAAGAGGCAGCTAAGTTGATGGCTGTAGTGGTTTTTCCTACACCGCCTTTTTGATTGGCAACTCCAATAATTCTGGCCATTTAAAGGAAATAAATTTTATAATTCAATGCTTTCTCCAATACCCGGCAACAATAAATTCAAGCCGGCATCTTCAAACGCTTTTTTTACTTTTTGATGATCAATTTTTATAAATCCAAAAGTGTCATAATGCACGCCTACAATGTTTTTACATTGCAGCATTTCGGCAGCCATAATGGCGTCCTCATAGCCCATGGTAAAATTGTCGCCAATAGGCAGAACGGCAAAATCAGGTTTTCCCCATCGTGGTACCAATTGCATATCCATGGTCAGTGCTGTATCGCCGCTGTAATAAAACGTTTTATCGCCGGATACAAGAAAACCCATAGGGTTGCCGCCATAGCTGCCATCGGGCATTGCTGACGAATGAATGGCGTTAGTACATCTTACGGTTCCAAAATCAAACTTCCATTGGCCGCCCAAGTTCATAGGATGGTATTTTTCTACGCCCTGGCTATGAAACCAGTTCACCACTTCAAACGCACCCACTACCATTGCGCCGGTCTGTTTGGCCAGTTGCACACCATCAGCCACATGATCGGAATGTCCATGAGAAACCAGGATGTAATCGGCCTTTATATTGGCTAAATTGATGTGTTTAGCTAATTCGTTAGGTGTTATAAAAGGATCGAAAACGATTTGGCTGCCTTGCATGTCTACGGCAAAACAAGATTGTCCATAGTATGTGAGCTTCATAGTTATGCGTTTACGGTGTTGGCAAAAATAAGGTTAATGACGGCAAAAAGATGAAGAGAAAAGATAATCTTTCGGCTGGATGTTATAAGCCGGGTTTCCCCGAAGAGATAATACTATAAAAGCACCAACTCATAATTTCTATATCCTCATAACTAAAGATATTTGCAGGTTATAAGCCTAAATTATGCGAAGCTCACCTATATGGATTTTATTGGCAGGCCTGATGTTGCTTTTGGATTTTTATGTGTTCCAGATCATCAAGCTGTTGTCACATTCGGCTGGCCCTAAAACGAAATCTATTATTTACATTTCATACTGGACTATCTCTGTCATAGCACTCGTCCTTTTATTCTTATTGCCTTTGTTTGAAAATTTTCCCCGGAGTGTTCGCAGTGTTGTTTTTGCTGTTATCATCGGGCTGTTTCTTTGTAAGCTTATTGCTTCGGTTTTCTTTTTATTGGATGATATAAGGCGGGGCATTCAATGGCTAGCCGGGAAACTACTTTTCAACAATACAGAAGGGGAGGAAATAGAAAGCGGCCGCATGTCACGATCTATTTTTTTAAGTTGGTTTGGGCTTGCCGTTGGCGGCAGCCTGTTCTCGTCGCTTATTTATGGGTTTTCCAACAAATACAACTATAAGGTAAAACGTATCAATTTAAAATATCCTAACCTGCCACCGTCTTTTAGCGGATTGAAAATTGCCCAGCTTTCCGATATTCACAGCGGCAGCTTTAACGATAAAGCAGCGGTGTTAAAAGGCGTGGAGAAGACGCTTGCATTGAAGCCCGATATTATTTTATTTACCGGCGACCTGGTTAACAACAT
>JBQCHB010000262.1:0-4408 GCA_051955075.1 Flavisolibacter sp. | reverse complement strand
AAAGATGAATTGTATGACCAGGACGAACTACCTGTCTTGCCTTATCAAAAACTAAATAGCTTTTATCCCCTGACAAAATACCTGGGAAAAACTTACCTGGGCACAAAAACCATTGCTTACCACTCAAGCATCGGCTGCCCTTTTAAATGTTCGTTTTGTGCTGTAGTGCCCATTTATAATGCACGTTGGAAAGGAAAATCTGCAGAAAATATTTATAAGGACATAAAATATTTAAAAAACAATTTTGACGGCAATGCCATTGAATTTCACGACAATAATTTTTTTGTGTCTGAAAAAAGAACAGTTGAATTTTCACGGCTTATCAAAAAAGAAAACATGGTTTGGTGGGGTGAAGGAAGAATCGACACCATCAATAAATATTCAGATGAATCGCTGGCATTGATGCGGGAATCGGGTTGTAAGATGATTTTTTTCGTCGCCGAAACAGGCAATGATGAAGTGTTGAAGAAAATGGATAAAGGGGGTACACAAACTGCCGAACAAATCAGAAATTTTGCGGCCCGCATGGCTCAATTTGATATCATTCCTGAATATTCCTTTGTGCTGGGAACACCAGCCGATACACCTGAGCAGGTAATGAAGCAAATTGACCAGGACATTGCATTTATTAAAGAAATAAAATCCATTAATCCCAAAACCGAAATTATAATTTATGTGTACAGCCCTGTGCCCAATGAAGGTTCGGATATGTACGACAAGGTGCTGCAAAGCGGATTTCGTTTTCCTGAAAAGCTGGAAGATTGGATTGGCCCTCAGTGGGACAAGTTTGATTTAAGAAAGAATCCATTGACACCGTGGCTTACCCCAGAAATGATAAATAAGATAAAAGATTTTGAAACTGTTTTAAATGGCTATTACCCAACCGTTTCGGATGTAAGATTAAATGCGCTTAAACGCAAGGCTATGCAAACTATTGCATCGTTACGCTATAAAACAGGCATTTATAAAAAGCCTTATGAACTGAAAGCAATGCAAGTGCTGTGGAAATATCGCCAACCCGAAATAGAAGGTTTTTAAATGAAAAGCATCATCAAATATATTGTTGCAAGAACTTACCGGCCTTTGTTGGTGAAATATCTTTCCGGTACAAGAACTTATACTTTTAAGAACATAAGATTAGAAGTTCCATCACAGGTATTTCATCCTGGATTTTTTTTCAGTACCAAATTGTTATTGAAATATATCGGCCGTTTACCACTTATTGAAAAATCTTTTTTAGAATTGGGTGCAGGCAGCGGATTGGTTTCTATTTATGCTGCAAAAAACGGAGCAAGGGTAACCGCTATAGATATTCATCCGGCAGCCATACAAGCATTAAAAAAAAACAGGTTTGCCAATGATGTGCAGTTTGCTATTGTGCAATCTGATTTGTTCAAATCCGTTCCTCAACAGGCTTTTGACATCATAGCTATCAATCCGCCATATTATAAAAAACAACCCTTGTCCGACGCTGATTATGCATGGTATTGTGGTGAAAAAGGAGAATACTTTCAAGATTTGTTTAAAGGTCTTATGGACTACGTTCATGCAAGTTCTGTAGTGTTGATGGTCTTATGCGATGGATGCGACATTGAAATGATAGAAAAATTTGCTTCTGAGAACTCATTCAAAATGAACTGTGTATTCAGAACTAAAAATTTGCTTGAGGAAAATTTCATCTATCAAATTGAACAAATAAATGAATGAATGATAAAGCATACCATATAACACAGGGTCAACAAGATTTTGAACGGCAATATATTTCCTTAAGAAAGGAAGAGGGTAGGATTTACACCGATGAAGAGGTTGCGGGTTTACCTTTTCTCATCAAAAGAAATCTGCTTAAAAAAGAATGGGAAATACGGGGAAATTCATGCCGGCGCCTTGTAAAATATTTAGGAAGTAAGCAAAGAAAATTAAAGATTCTTGAGGTGGGTTGCGGTAATGGCTGGCTTACCAATCAGCTTGCTGGTATTAAAGAAACACAAGTAACGGGGATCGACATCAATAAAACGGAACTGGAACAGGCGCAGCGTATATTTCAAAAAGGCAATCTCAAATTTATTTATGCAGATATACAAGCAGGTGTTCCTGAAAAGGATTTTGATATAATTGTATTTGCCGCCTCTTTTCAGTATTTCAATTCTGTTCAAAAAATATTGAATGCTAGTTTCAATCATTTGAACAACAGCGGGGAGGTTCACATTATAGATACTAAGTTTTATACGCCTGTGGAATCAATTGAAGCCAGGCAAAGAAGCCGGAATTATTTTCAGCGCATAGGATTTCCGCAAATGGATGAATATTATTTTCATCATTCGCTGCACGATCTATTGCCCTACCAGCACATTGTCCTGTTTAACCCGGCTAACATCATCGACCGTTTTTTCTATAAACATCCTTTCCCATGGATATGTATAAAAAAATAATGCTCAGGCAATCATTATATCATACATGGCAGCGTTATAAAACCCTGCAGTCGCATGTAATTACTGCTTTGCCTATTGTAATACTGATGCCACACAGTGCCTGCAATTGCCGATGCGTAATGTGTGATATTTGGAAGGATAATAAAAACCTGAAGCAATTAAATAAAGAAGACGTAAAAACGCTTGTTCTTTCATTAAAAAAATTAGGTACAAAACAGGTGCTGATGTCGGGAGGGGAAGCCTTGTTAAATCCAAAGTTTTTTACGTTCTGCCAGATTCTAAAAAAAGAAAACTTCAAGATCACATTACTTTCAACAGGGCTCACACTAAAAAAAAATGCTGATCAATTACTGCAATGGGTTGACGAGATCATCGTTTCTATAGACGGCACAGCGGAGATTCATGACAAGATCAGGAATATTGACGGGGCATTTGCAAAACTGAGTGAAGGTGTTCAAGTTTTAAAAAAAATAAACCCTGGCTATAGAATTACAGCCCGTACCGTTATTCATAAATTAAACTTTAAAATCTGGCCTCAAATTATTGATACTGCCAAAGAAATAAATCTTGATGGCGTTAGTTTTTTGCCGGCCGATGTAAGCAGCCATGCTTTTAACAGGGAAGTTCTTTGGAATTATGAACGTCAGAATGAAGTATTGATTGAAAAAAATGAGTTGCCATTACTAGAAGAGGTATTAAATTATATCATCACTGAGTACCAAACCGACTTTGAAAATCATTTCATTGCAGAATCTCCGCAAAAGCTAAAAAAAATTGCAGTTTACTATAAAGCTGTTCACGGCTTTTGCAATTTCCCTTTCAAAAAATGTAATGCGCCGTGGGTTTCGGCAGTTGTAGAAGCTGATGGCAATGTACGACCCTGTTTTTTTCATCCCGGTTATGGCAATATTCATCAACAACAATTGAATTCAATAGTCAATAACGATGCAGCGATCAATTTTAGAAGGCATTTGGATATAGATGCCAATGAAACCTGCAAACGTTGTGTTTGTTATTTGAACTTGCCACCAGTTACTAATCCCGCTAATTCTTAAGATGAAAAATATTTTATTCACACACTCCTATTTTCTGCGTTTTGATCCAAAGCAATGGAAAACAGGGCAGCCGTATGCGCCATTGGGAACTTTATATGCAGCTGCACTGATGCGTGAAAATGACTATCCCGTTTTTTTGCACGACGTGCAATTTGCAGAAAGTGCTGACGAAATAGTAACGTCAATAAAAAAGCATAAGCCGCAGTATTTTGTCATCTACGACGACGGATTTAATTATCTCACCAAAATGTGCCTTACCAATATGCGGGAGGCTGCATTTAGAATGATTTCACTGGCAAAAGAATTTGGTTGCACAGTAATTGTATCAAGCTCCGATTCTTCCGACCATTATGAAGAATATTTGAATACCGGTGCCGACTTTATTTTAATTGGTGAAGGTGAGCAATCTCTTTTGCAACTCATTAAGTCTATTGATAATGACGTAACATCTTTTACATTCATAAACGGAATTGCATTTAAAGAGAATGGTGCTGTCATCAAAACACAAAAACGAAATGTAATTAAGGATCTCGATAGCTTGCCTATGCCTGCGTGGGATTTAATCGACATGGCGCCATATAAAAAAATGTGGCTAAAACACGCAGGCTTCTTTTCTATGAATGTAGGTACAACAAGAGGTTGCCCCTACAAATGTAACTGGTGTGCCAAGCCCATTTACGGCAATCGTTATAATGCAAGATCGCCGCAAAATGTTTTGAACGAGTTGCTGTATTTACAAAAGCATTTTGCTTTTGATCATATTTGGTTTTGCGATGACATTTTTGGGTTGAAACCTGGCTGGGTAAAGGAGTTTGCAGAACTTGTCAATAAAGAAAATTTAAAATTTAAATTTAAAATTCAGTCAAGGGCCGATCTGCTGGTACAGGAAAATTATGTTGCTTCTCTGGAAAAAGCAGGTTGTGA
>JBQCHB010000261.1:0-11130 GCA_051955075.1 Flavisolibacter sp. | reverse complement strand
CCTATAATTCAGTCCTCGAAAAATACTGGCGAATTAAATACACGCTAAATAATAAAATAATAGTAGACGATAAGATAAAGCGATTCGGAAATGTGGAAATAATGTATGGGCCATATGTTATATAACTGACCTTCCAAAACTGAGCACAGCTACCTAAGTGTCACCTGTTGGATATACTCTGAAAAATGAATCACTTTCTTTACATCCCCAGGATTGAATAAAAATGGAGCAACATCTTTTGCCATTTCATTCATATTAAGCTGCCTGCACTTAGCAATTACTCTTGCCTTTAATTCACTTTCATTTGTAATGCCCAATTTTGCTTTTAAATAGTCATAATTAGGTTGATCAATAAGACTCAATAAAAAAACAATATCAAAAAAGTCTCTACCCTTGTTTCGTGGCCGATTTAAAACAGCATAAAATTTTTGGGCTAGTAGTAGATCCCTAGGAGTAATCAAAATTTGTGTGAACACATCAAATCGATTTAGGAGGTACCGTTCAGGTATAAATTCAAAATTTTGTGGTTCTGTATCGAGCTGAATCAAAATCTTCTCTTCTAAATGCCCGGATAATCCTTCCTTATATAATAGTTCCGGAAATCGAATAAAACAATGATAAGCTGCTTTATAGACTGTTCTCATTTCTACGGTATAGCCTTCTTTGGATAGCTCTTTTTGAATGATAGCAGAGATATTCTCGAATGCGTCTTGTTCAATTTTGAAATTGTCAAAATCCAGATCTTCCGAGAAACGATTGTTGCCATATACAATTCTCAAACAGGTTCCCCCTAAAAATGCAAGGTTGGTTGCATACTCACTATCAAATATGATTTGAAGGATTTTATGCTGCAGGTATTCTCTTAAAAGAAAGCGTTTGTATCCGCGCAAGGGCTCGGGGTAAAATTTTTCTATTTCAGGCAGTGTGAGCATCCAGAACCGTTTTTTTTAGTGCTTTTAATCTTTTATTTAAAGTTGGACTGTCAAAGATGGTTGCGTAAGCATATAATTTTTCCCAATTAAGCTTTGCTTCGATTTCATGAACATTCCATCTGAGTCCTTGTATGTCTTCTTTGGTTTGCACAGCCGCATTTAGGTACAGATAATCCAAAATCGCTTTTTCTAGGTCAGCAATAATAACTGGCAAGCCTTCTTTCTGAATTATTATGTAACCAAAATAGAGCTCCGGTTTTAAATGCCGGTAATTAAAATGACCCACCAGCGTTTCATAAGTGATGGTCTTTCTCGTACTGACCGCTTGATGCGTGTATACGTGTTCAGGTATTAAATGATAATAGGATAAAGCTGATTCCAATGAGATATAAGAAGGGTGGTGAATACAGTTGCTGACGCGATACAATAAATGCTCGGTTATTGGGATTTCGGAAAAAAAATACCATTTGTTGATCAGTTTTTGAATATAGCCTTTGTCCTGCCATTCGACGAGACGCTTATTATCAAATTGAGGAAAGGTTTTTCGAACTTCAGAAATTGAGAAGATTTTGAACTTAATTAACGCTTTCCTAAACTCCTCGTATGACAAATTGTTTCTTATAATTACTATTTTTAGCAAAATTAAGAAATAAAACATGAAATTCCGTAAACCAAAAAAATATTTTTAAAAAATTAGTTTACATCCTCTACCTTTACGCAATGGAAAATATATTTTCACAAAGACTAAAAGATTTGCGAGAGAGAAACCGGCTCTCTTACCAAGAGGTGGCAGATCCGATCGGCGTGACAAAGCAGTCCATTTACAAGTTTGAAAAGGGCGAAGCCAACCCCCGCAGCAACACAGTCTTGAAACTAGCGGAATTCTTTCGGGTTCCTTATTCTTATTTCTACGAGACCGAATCCAACATCGGAGTGGAAAATATCAGGTTTCGAGACGGTCACAAACTGTTTGATAAAACAGGTGTCGAAACAGACATCAAAGAATACATCGTGGACTACCTGCACAAGTATCTTCAGTTGGAAGAATTATTAAACATCAAGCATGAATTTGAAAACCCACTGGCTGACCTCGAAATCGTCCACGAAAAGGATATTGAGAAGGCAGCAAAAATTATCCGTAAGAAATGGAAGATGGGAACTGCGCCCATTATTGATGTTGTAGACACATTAGAAAACAAGGGAGTTATTGTCGTTGAAATCGACAGACCGGAACACTTTGAAGGATTAAGTGCTATGGTCAATGAAGAACTTCCGGTGGTGGTATTAAATGAAAATACACAAACCATTGAGCGAAAAAGGTTCAGTGCTTTACATGAACTTGGTCATCTCGTACTAGATTTTGCTTCGCATTTTACGGATGATGATATAGAATACTTATGTAACTGCTTTGCAGGAGCAGTTTTATTGGTTGACGAAGTCTTATATATGGAGCTGGGCAAAAGCAGAACTGTTATTTCTTTGGCTGAGTTAAAAAGGATCAAGGAATATTATGGGATATCTATAAAAGCAATAATAGTACGCGCAAAAACCTCTGGTTTTATAGATCAAAAAACCTGCAAAGAATGGTTTAATTCCTACGAGGATTGGTACAAAGGAGAAAAAAGTAAAAATGACTTTGGCAAATACAAAGGTAAAAAAAAAGCATCTCGTTATTGGTACTTAATTATACAAGGTGTTAATGAGAAAAAGATCACGTGGGCGAAAGCGGCAGAGTTATCTAATAAAAAAATAGATGAATTGAAGAAGGAATTGAATCTTTTAAATTTTAGTATACGCAACTGATGTTTATAGTTAACGATATGGAATTTTTAGTTACAATTGGTAAGTTCAGAATCCTGGACCAAATTCTGTCCGACCATATCGTTATAGTGTCTGCAGTCAAAGTGAAGGATTACCTATATGCAACACAACAGCAACTTAACAAGTATCCTGGCATTCGCGTATTGGACCAGGATGAAGAATTTCCAACTTGGTGCCAAGGGAAGAAAAGGAATTTGACCGACGGAGATTTGAGTTCAATTTATCTGGCGATGCAAAATAAAGGTTCTCACCTCGTATGCACAGAAGAAGATTTTTATTTAGAAGAGACGGCTCGGCAACATCATGTTAATTGCCTCTCTGAAAGCGACTTTGTAATTCGTACGATAAACGATGAAAGGCTTATTCAATTGTATCACCTAACAAAAAAAGTATCATGAATACCTCATAAAAAAGACCGACAAGGTTTGGCTTATCGGCCTTTAAAGATTTGAAGACAGGCTTCAATCAATTGAGCAACCCAAATATACACTTCTATCTGGGAATTGAAAAAGTTGAGTCTTCTCTTAACAGTTCTATAAGTCTCTGGCCTTCTATTTATTTACCGCATCACACATCAGTGATCGTAAGGTATTAGTTTACATGAATTAACCATAACTGTGAAAAACACGGTTTAGAACTAAACTCATGCCGGATTATTAGTACAATTTCCTTTGAACATTTAAACAAAATAGAAAATGCAAGTTGACAAATTATCTCAGCAAAAAGAAAAAGGGCCCGACAAAAACTTTATTCAAGTAGCCTTAGTTACTACTGCAGGATCCTATCCCGAAACAGGCTTTGAAACAGTGCCAATTCATCAAAAGATTGAAATTTTTCTTAAAGAAGCTGTCAAAAAACTAAAGATAGTTTCCACTGATGGCTGGATCGCAAAAGTTGGCCCAACGAAAATTAGGATCAATGAAAGTTACATTGATAACAACCTCTCAGGTGAAGTTACTATTGACTATGGACCAGAAGCTGGGGGCGGTGGAAATGAATAGCACGTTGGCCAAGGCTCTTTTCGAGAAAGAGACCTTGTATTTAAATTCAGAAAGGCTATTAGCGATTAGAGAATGGGTAATCAATGAACTTAGTTACCCGTTAATCGACATAACTTTTCATCATTCGGCTCGTATCCCTTTTCGTTTGAAATGTTATTGTGAAAAATGGAATGGTGAACCTATCTATTTCACCTTACATACAGTAGATGGCTCTGATTTGATAAAAGTTCCTCGCGGTACTAATGTTATTAATCACGGGAATCATCCTCTTACAGGCAAACCGTTCATATGCACTCAAGGTTCATTTGATTATCACAGTCATCCTGGTCATAGAACAGATTTGTGGAGCAACTATAAAAACAAACCAAACAATGATATTGGAGGACTGATAACACAAGTTTGGGATGCTTGGGGGAAAACACATGATTAAACTTGAAATCTCAACAGAGTTATTGCAACATACATTACAGTTACTAAAAGAGTCTCCAAAAAAGGAACGTGTAGTTCTTTGGTTTGGTAAGAAAGAAAATGACACGTATTCTGTAAAAGAGGTGCACCTACCCTTTCAAATTACAGAAGAAGATTCATTTTTTATACCGCCTGAAGGGATGGAGCAAATTATGAATAGGCTGCGACCTAACCGCCTGATAATAGTGGCACAAATTCACACTCATCCATTCGAGGCTTATCATTCGGAAGCCGACGACACGTGGGCAATCGTTAGGCACCTTAATGCATACTCTTTAGTGATCCCTTGGTTCTGCAAGGACACTACTGTTTCAAATTTCCTTCTGGATGTTGCTACCTATGTTTTAAATAATCACAATTACTGGGAAGAAGTATCCAATAAAAATCTAATCATAAAATGAACGCAGAAGCCAGAAAAGAAAACATTGTAGCACTTGAAAGCCTTCTGGGGCTTTCAACTCATAATTCAAAGAAAATCGTAGGAAGTTCAATTCTAATTACCGGAGGGAAATTTTATCCAGCTCTTAACGAATTCCTTAAAGATATCTTGCTGAGAACTTTTGAGTTTGTAGATACTGAATATTCTATAGAAAAAAGTTTTACATGCGAAGTGATTCTTGGCAATACATCGCCATTGACGTCCGGCCCATTTGTCTTCCTTGGACAAACTACTGACAATAAACTAGTGGCTTCATTTTCGAAATCGCCTGAAAAACTGCGGGCAGACTATCCGAGATTCTTATATCTCATATTGTCTTGTTATGCCGCCGCTGTTGTTTTAAAAAGAATAATTGGAGATAACCTAACCGTTTTATCTGATGATGAGATCGTAATTGATTGTAAACTCCTTATTCCCGACCCGACAATTTTTGATTTGAAAATAGATATTGGCGATTGTTACTTAGCTGGAGCTGGAGCAATCGGCAATGCATTTTTGTATGCCCTGCGAACTTTTTCTGTACAAGGAATTATTCACGTCGCAGATCCGGACAAAATAGATGGCAGAAATTTAAACCGTTGTCTTTTTTTCCAGAATGAGGATATAAACAAGAACAAGGCTCAAGTGCTGGTCAATTATGCCCAGCCTTTTTTTAAGGGTGTAGCACTTGATGCAATCCCCGATGTTTTACAAAATGCAAATCCTAATGAAGGCAATTGGCTAAAAAAATTAATTGTTGGAGTTGACAGCAGAAGGGCAAGAAGGGGCTTGCAAGACGAAGAGATTCCTGGTGAAGTCTTTGACGCTTCTACAACAGGTATAGAAGAAATAGTTCTCCATTATCATAAACAACCTCTAAAGGGTCTGGCATGTTTATGCTGTATATATAGTAAAGAAGAACAAGAACAAGCAAGAGAAAAACATATTGCAGAAGCTCTGGGAGTAGCACTTGAACAGGTAACACAACTTCGAATTGATGAAGCTGCAGCAGAAACCATTTGTAAAAAGTATATGCAGCTTCAACCTCAAGACCTAATAGGAATCCCTTACGACACTCTTTTTAAAGAACTTTGCGGAGAAGGCAAATTAAAAAATGCTGAAGACAAGCAGGTACTTGCTCCATTATCTTTTGTATCTGCGTTGGCAGGTGCAATGCTAGCTTTATTGTTTATCCAACGGCACGTTGAAAAAAGTTTATCCTATAATTATTGGAGGATGAGTCCTTGGAAAAAACCAAATTTCAGATTGCAGCAAATCCAGCATACAAATCCGGAATGTGAATTTTGTAGCAATGATCTCAAGCCAATAGTGGCAGAGAAAATCTGGTCTATCCACTGAAGAAACTATTATCAATTGTCAAGTTCCTTCGTTTGTGATTTTTTGGAAAACCATATCCGATATCCGTAGCAAGATGCAATGGTCGCTGTATACGTCCTTAAATTAAAAGTTTACGTTTAACCCAATTGTTCATATAAGAAAGAGGAACCGTGAGAACGATGCATACACTTAGTTAGGTTGGCTCAATGCCACTTCCTCTGGATTTGGTTCTGCCTTAAAATAGCTTGCAGGCCGGTTGCTCCTTAAATACACCATCACTTCGGAATATAAAAAGTACACCCTGCCTCTTTGCTTATGGGACGGCAAACCACGCTTGACCCAGTCAGTCAATGTTACCAGTGAAACCTGGAGTGTTTTCGCTATCTCCTTTCGGGTCAGTAAACGCTCCGCCGACGTATCCGGTGTATGCTGACTCAAAGTTCTTTCATCAAGATAATCAGCAATAGCCTCTTTGATCCACTTTCTAAAATCCTGTTCGGTAGGCACAAAAAAAGTCTCCATACACTGGTCAATATCCGGTTTATAAATTGTTTAGGTATACCTGGCTTTTTATGCAGGGATCGTATGATGGCCGGTAACGGATATATCCATACGCCTGCAAATCCTTGATGCATTTTTGGTACGTTCTTCTACACATCTTTGCCCTGGACATAACACACGGCCTGTCTATAACAACAGACGGAGATGGGCTTTTTATGTACGCATACAAAAGAGCACAGTATAAGGCTATATGCGGTGTCCCAATCCTCGGATCCCCTGCAATGGCATCATTAAAATCCAGAAACTGCTCCATTCCTTCCATCATCGTACCGCTTTTTTCTTTTAACAGCTTTACTGCCTTTACGCACAAGCGTATTGCCCGAATCAGCATCGTGCATCGAAAGCAGGCCACCATGTGCTTTTTCTTTCCGCCCCAGGTGTTGTTGCTTTTCCATCCACCGGTTCACTAGAAACCGGTAGGCTTCTTCAAGACAAATGGCCTGTCCTTCTATAAAATAAAACCGCTGGGAGATTTCAAAGCGCGGGCGGAGCACAGCCACGCTTTTTGCAAGTGGATGATTGGCATCGCCTGACCAGTACTTTAGTTTAAAAAACTCTGCAAAATATTTGCCTTCACTGTTTGAACAAAGGCTGGTAAGGTCTTTTACAATAGCTTCAATATCGATCTCCCTGTTCCACGTCGCTCCATGCTGTACATCCCCATTCCCGTTGTCAGCGCAATGCCAATTGACCGCTGCCATTCTTTCGTCAAGCTCCCTGATAGCTACAGCCCCAATGGTTTTATCCGGCAGCTCAATATGTTTGAGCAAAGCAGCGTCATAATAATTGCAAACGTATTCCTCTTGCCTGCGTTCAAAGAAAAATGAACAAGAGAGCAGGTCTTTCCCCTTCACAAGCTGCGCCTTCAAAGAAAACTGCGCCGGCATAAAACACGCATGCTGGAAAAGCTGCTTACCAATGGCGGTGCTGACGCCCAGCCGCTCTACTATCTCTGCGAGTGATTTTAGATTTTGAATATTCATAACAATGCGTTGATCGCTTTAGGAAATACCCAAGCCTTTTTTTGGCCCCTGCCGCTTCTTTGGCAGGAGTGTATCTTCCTTTTGTGACAGCTTGTTTTTTTCTTTTTCATTCGACTCCGGTTTGACTTGCTGTTCCTCTTTTTTCACGGCTTCGGAAGGAGGTGCAGAGGCCTGGTACATCCCCATATTTTCTTTTTGCACTCTTTTCATTTGGGCATCATAGAGGTTCACTGCCTTATACTGCGGGTTTGCCTCCATGAACATCTTATGAACGGCACCATCTTTCTCAATGGTAATAGATTGCAAATTGCCTTTCTGCAGTGAGTGCATCAACGCCTTTTCTTTTTCGGGATCGTTGAGTTCCGCCACAGCATATTTCATTACGGCCGTCCTGAGATCATAACCATAATTTTCATGGTATTGCTTTACCTCGTGGTTATTGCGCTTGTCCTTATTTTGAAAATCCAGTTGCAGCCAGGCTTTATAAGCCTGCCCTTCTTTGTTATGTAACTCTTTGAAAACGGGGCGGCCTTCGAGCAGATTGTATGCTTCTTTTGCCGTAACACCTTTGCCATTATGGAGATAAAATAACTGCTCTATCTTTTCCCCGCTTGACCGCTGCAGCGACGCAGAATAACTATTGAGAAAATACATATCCGCGTTGTCCGATTTTCTAAAATGAAGCGCCGCTTCAAAAGGCTTACGGTTCATCTCCGTCCTGTGGGTAATGGAAAACTCAGGAGGCCCTTCTTTCAATTTGTTTGCCAACACTTCATTTAAATTTTCTCCAAATCCGAGGTATTTGAGGTTGTCTCTCAAGTACTGCAAGTTTTGTTCATTCATATCTTAGTGTTTAAAGTGATCAATATTTTTTTGCTTACCGGCTACCCTTACCGCCTCCTTTTCAATGCACCGTCAGGCCCTTGTTGTTTCCCTTACGATTTTTTGGCAGCAGCGTATTTTGGGTCTCACTAGTTTGCTTGTCGCTGCCCGTATTTTGCTTCAACTGTTTTCCGTTTTGCTCACCTTCCAACGGTACTTCTTTACCGTTCAGCTTTTGCCGGTTTTCCGCTATCACCAGTTCCGCCTTTTGTTCGTTGTTCAGTGGCTTCGTCGCACCGTTATCATAAATGGTGAGTGTTTTAAACTGCGGATCGGCCTGGATGGAAAGCTTTTGCACTTTGCCATGCACCATCATCGTAACAGGCTGCAGGTTGCCTTTTTGGAGCGACATCATTAAACGTTCTGCCTTCGTTTCATCGGACAATTCCCTGATAGGAAATTTAGCTAAGACACCCGCCAGGTCGTAACCATATTGTTCATGAAATTGTCTCAGCCTGAAATTTCCATTCTCCTCTTTTTGGTTAAAATCCAGCTGAAGCCAGGCATGGTAACGCTCACCTTCTTTTGGGTTCATCTCTTTGTGTACTGCCCTTCCTTGTAAAAGATTGAACGCCTCCTTGAGGGTAACGCCATGCCCCTTGTTGACCAAGAAACTTTGTGAAAGCACGCCAACTTCATTTTTCAACCTGGCATCATGGCGGTTAAAAAAATACCTGCCGTCCTGTTTTGACCGGCTGAAATACAGGGCGCTCTCTAACTTTGAGCTTCCGAATTGCGTCTCCATTCTTAGCACAAATTCAGGGAAACCCTGGCCGATATTGTGTTCGAGGTTCGAATAGAGTTGATCGCCAAATCCCATATACTTCAGGTTCTCTTTCAAATAATTTACATTCTCTTCGTTCATAACACTTGTTTTAAAAAGATTTTTTACAATTGTATACTTTACCACCCATGCTGGTGTTTGTGCCGGTGGCCTTTGCCTTGATCAAATTCACCACCACTACTACTATTGGCAGTGCGAGGTAATGAAAGCGTCTGCCCGGATTTATTTCAAATCGGGTAAAGGAATTGCCTGAAGGAGTTTCCTGTTATGCACTTTCATCAACAGGTTTCTTCCGCCATTCTTCTCCCCTATTTCAATGGCCAGGTACTTTGCATCGGGAATGGTGAACTTTTCCAGGGCTACCACGACGGCATGATGTGCATCCGCTTTGACCTGCGAGATATTGCCTACAGTATAGAGCGGCAGTAGTTCGTTTTCCTGGACGGCGGTTCGTTTGCTTTTCTTCTGGTCCCTGATATAGAACCGCAAAAAGTCAATGTCGTAATCAATAGGGCTTTGATTTTGTAAATCCAGCTGACAATAAATAACGTCATCCTTTATGTAGATCCCTATGACGCGGGCGACCATATCCCACGAAGCGTCTTTAATGCCGTGCATTGTTCGGGGATTATCCACTATGGTGCGGGCATAAGCAGACACGGAAGTTTTTTGTTGAGCAGCGAAGTGATAGACCCATACAGAAGGCTCGCCGTAGCGAACCGCAAAAGCGTATACACTTCCGTCGCCTGTCACGACACTGATATTGGTGGAAGCAAAATCTTTGACAGCGGCTTTGACGAGCAAAACACTATCCGCCTCTTGCACCGGTTGTACCAGGATATCCCTGCTTCCCCTGTCCACATGCTTAATGGGATAAGGGAAGACGAGTGAAGTGGTTTTATCGGTTGTTATTTGAAGGGTTGGGCTCTGTGCCAACGCAGAACCAAATAAGCTTACTGCAGCACATACCATACACACAAACTGCTTCATACTTTGAATTGTATTTTTGATTTTGATTACTACTATTGAGTTTTTTCTTCCTTTAGCAGGATCTTATAACCCGCTTTGACCGTCACTTTGATTAGCTTTATTTTTTTGCTCAACAAAGACTTTGCAGCATTAATGCCTGCTGTCGTTGCCTGCACTTTGAGTGATGGATCAATGGAGGTCATTTCAAGCTGCTGCACAGCATTATCAGCCGACTGCCGGGCAACGTCTCTTGTAATAGCCCCCGGTATGTGAATCCCTTCCATGCCTTCAAGATCATAGACGATCAGTTTTACCGGGAAAAGCGCATTAGCTTTTCGAACCGCATTAATGCCTATGTGCAAACGTTCACCTTGCAACGACACTTTACCAAAAACAAAATTTCCTTTTGGAATTGCTGACCCGTCAACCACGATGTCATCCAGCAGACGCATTTTTATAATGGAGCCATCAACCAGTTCCTGCGTTTCATGAACGACGGCATCAATGGCATTTTGCCCGCCTTCTTTCGTATGCGCATCTATTCCATAAAAGGCATTCACCTCCTCACCGGTTGCTGCCGTGTCTAAAAGGCTAACCGAGTAAGTATTCCGGTTACGCCGCACCATACATGTTTTTTGCTGATCCCCTGCTGCGGTCTCACCCAATTGCTGCCTGACCCGTTCAGGATGCTGAATGTCCAGTATGCGATCCATCATGGTATTCAGCTGCTCAACTTCCGGGTCTTTTGCATTGGGAGAACTGCCCGTGTTCAACGGTTCGGGCAGGTGAGCTGCATAATCGACCGCTGCACGGCTAGCCGGAGAAGTGGGTTCACTCAATTTTTGACCGGCGGTATTGTAATTGTCAGGGTTTTGCAAGCGACTGTTTAGTTCAGCAAGCTTTTGATAGACCTTTAGTTCGGTAGGGTCTTTATACGCTCCTGCCTGGAGGGAACCAGGACTGTCAGCTAACG
>JBQCHB010000260.1:0-17953 GCA_051955075.1 Flavisolibacter sp. | reverse complement strand
CTGCTTTATCAGCATTTTGCGATTTTGGCACCTGGTCAATTATACCCTCCAATTCAAGCCTTTTCTTTGTAAATGCACTTACCATCCTAACATTTTCTACATCCGAATCCATAAGAAGCTTTAAAAGCTCCTGCTGGCTTTTACAGGCGTTAATTTTGCATTGTAACTCTACTGGTAAAAATTCCTCTCCGAGCTCGCACCATGCTTTTATTTTAGCTCCTGTGGCTTCTGAGAGGACTGTAGGATAAGCTGCATCAAACAAGCCTGTCCTATCCTTTAAAACCATCGCTTCATGATTATGATCCAAGTTTAAAACAGTGGTGAAATGATGGACAATTCCTTTTTGCTGTTCAACCTTATTGCCAGTACTTCTTACCGTAGCAAAAACATGAATGGGACAATTTAAAATGTAAGAAAGAAACGTATGGTGGTTGGGCATGACTGCGTCATATTTTTCTGCTTTGTTTCCTTTGGTAGCTGCATATTGATATAAAATACCGCCTTCTCCAACCCATTCGGGAGAAATGCTGTCCAATATCACAACTTCCATCAGGCTATTTTCACAAAGCTCAATGGCTTCGCAAAACTTTTCAGTTTTGAAAGGTGCACTTAATTGCAAAGTGTTGAAGTTTCCTAAATGACAATAATAAGAAGCTGATTGTTCTTCTGTGTCAACAATGGCTATCTTACTCCAGTCACCTGTTATGCCATACGCCAGTAATAAAGCTGATAGTGTTTTACCTGTATGAGTGTCACCTTGTAAAGCGAGACGCATCTTTTGTTGTTTACGAGTTACTTTTTGTAATTGCATAAATTTTATTTAAATGATTGAATAATATGGTTGAGTAAAACTTTGTAGCGGTGCTTCTTTGTAGAGCTAAGGGAGATTAAAAATGTATATGTGCACAAACTTGTGCAAAACTGGTAGAAGCTTTGTTGGAAGTGAAACTGTGGAAAGGAATAGCCTTTGAACTTAATTCTACTGTATGAGAAATATTCCAATAAATATTGACTTTAACGGAAAACACCTTACTGGTGAGGCTGATCCAATAGAAGGTAAAAATCAGCAAGGTATCCCGCTTTCTCACTTCATTTATATAGACGGCCAATACATAGGTACATTAAGCTGTGAGAAAGATGGCTGGACAATGAACAGGCCTACAGACGCCAACCTTGTAGAAAGCTTAGGCGAATACCTCCATGCCTGGTATGAGTAAATCGATTGTTGACGTAAAACGTATTTTATGAGACCAATTTGGAAAGGTTCTTTAGGGTTTGGATTAGTAAATATTCCTGTACAGATGTATGCGGCTACCGAAGAGAGCAAACTTGCTTTTGTGCAATTGGATAAAAGCAATCATTCCAGAGTTAAATACAAAAAAGTGAGTGAGAACACAGGCAAAGAATTAAAGGAAGGTGATATCGTTAAAGGGTACAAATGGGGAAGTGAATTTGTTGTAATGGAAGAGGAAGACTTTAGAAAAGCTACTCCAGAAAAACAAGACCATTTGGAAATTGTGCAGTTTATCAATGAGAAAGAAATAGATGCCTTATACTTTGAAAAACCCTATTATCTCCAACCTGACAAGTATGGTGCTAAAGCTTATGCTTTGCTAAGAGATTCATTAAAGAAGGAAGGCAAGGTTGCCATTGGGCCTTTGGTGTATCATAAAAAAGAGTGGATCTGTTGCGTTAAACCATTAGATGATTTATTGGTGCTTCATAAAATAAGGTTTGCAGAAGAAATAAGAAACAAAGATGAAATCAATATACCCAAAGAGCAGGTAAAGCCTGATGAATTAAAAATGGCTTCTCTTCTTATAGCACAACTTACTAAACCGTTCAAGCCAGAAGAATTTAAAGATGAATACACAGACAAGCTTCTCAAAGTAATTGAGGCCAAAGCCAAAGGAAAGGGCTCAAAAGTAAAGCCCATGAAAGTGGTGCATTCTGCAACCACAGAAGACCTTATGCAAAAGCTAAAAGCCAGCTTGTCCACTACCACAAAAAAAGCATCGTAACTACAATTTGAAACCTATGCAATATGAATTATTAAAGCAACTGCCCATATACGAAAGAAGGCACTTTATGAAATGCGAATGTGGAGTATATTTTGACATGAGGAAAACAGACGACGTTGAAAAGCATTTGCATAAAAACCAAGCCAGGAATGCAAGGAACTCACGTATTTATTTTCCTGAACAATCAAAATAAGACATTCTTACACTCATAAAAGTTGCTGTCTAATTCTTTAATGGTTTACGTCAATTTGACTAAATTTATTTGATGCAAAATGCAGATGTCTTTCAACTGGACTTTAAAGGAGCAAAAATTGACGTGCAACGTCATACACTGGCAGGAACGCAAGTGATTTACAGAATAGTATTCTTTAATGGCAGACCTCCACTTACCATAACAAGAGCAATGGGTATGTCAATTGGCATGCACTGGACGTCTATTCCTGAAGGAAGACGACCTGAAGCTGAAAAAGTAGGAAAGTTGATTTCTGAATACATCAAAACACTCTCATAGTTATGTGTTATTACAACGGACAAAAGGTAACAAGGGAAGAGTATATAAGGCTGAAGAATCTGGAAAAACTTGTTGCCAGTTATAACTTTCTAAATCGTGATCTTCAAGTAGGGTTTGATTACAATGTGAATGCAGTTTTAAAACGAATTCGTGAAAAGGAGGATTTTGATATTGTGGAAATGGAATGGGGTTTTATACCGCACTATTTGAAGACCAGAGAAGACGTATTTAAAATGAGGAATGGATATAAAGATGCATCTGGCAACTTTCGTCCTCCTATACTTACCTTAAATGCAGTGTGTGAAGAATTATTAATGGCTGGGAAAATTTATAGGGATGCTGCATTGAAAAGAAGGTGCCTAGTTCTGTCTACAGGTTTTTTTGAATGGCGACATATTCATCGGCTTAACAAAAGAACTGGGCAACCTAATAAGACTGCTGATAAATATCCTTATTACATTTCCGTCAAGGAAAAAGGATATTTTTTTATGGCTGGCATTTGGCAACCATGGACTGATAAAGTGACGGGAGAATATGTTGAGAGCTTTGCTATTGTTACTACAAAAGCAAATAAGTTGATGGAACAAGTGCATAATAGTAAGAAAAGAATGCCTACAATTTTGAATGAGGATTTAGCGTATGAGTGGATGTTTGACAATCTTGATGAAAAACGAATTTTAGAGATTGCTGCTACTCAATATCCTGCTGACCAAATGCAGGCCTGCACTATTGCAAAAGATTTTCGTGAAGTATTAGAGCCAACAAAGGCATTTGAATATGAAGATGTACCTGCGTTGGAGTTAAACTTTTAAATGTTGAAGGTTCTAAACAAATTTCCTGCAATTGGTTTATGGCTTTTATTTTCGGCACACCCAGCAGCACGAATCAAAAAACTTTCTCCATACTGCCTTTTAACGCTGTCAATAGCCTGGTAAAGTTTTATCAATTCCTGTGTATCATCAAACATATTGATTTGATGTGTGCCTGGAATCAAATCAGTAAAACGAACACCAATCAATCTTATTAGCTGTCTCTTTGTATATAGCTTGTTGAATAGTTCTTTGACTGTATGAATTATAACATGATCAGAAGCCGTATAAGCAATGGATGTTTGCTTCTGTTCTGTTTGAAAATCACTGTACCTTATTTTAACTGACACACAGCCTGTTAATTTATTTTGTGAACGAAGTTCAAAAGCAATCTTCTCTGTCATGCGAACCAGTTCCTGATAGATGAACTTTATGTCAATGGTGTCTGTTTGCAATGTTTCTTCTGTGCTGATGGATTTTTGCTCCCTATAAGGAATAACAGGCGTTTCATCAATGCCGTTGGCCTTGCGGTGCAGATCAATCCCATTTTTACCTAACAGGTTGTGCATCATGTTCACAGGTATCTCACTTAAAGTTTTTACTGTTTCTACACCCATCTTCAACAGCTTATAACCTGTTTCTTTCCCAATGCCAGGAATCTTCATAATACTTAAAGGAGAAAGAAATGACTTTTCATTACCAAAAGGAATTTCCAGCTGGCCATTTGGTTTTGCTTCATTGGTGGCAACCTTACTTATCAGCTTATTCGATGCCAGACCGTATGAAATAGACAAGCCGCTTTCCTTTATCACCTTCTTTTTCAGCTCATCACTGAATTTGAGGCAACCAAAGAACTTATCCATCCCAGTAAGGTCAATATAAAATTCATCTATGCTTGCCTTCTCAAACAAAGGGACTGTTTCTCTTACTACATCAGTAACTAAACGGGAGTATTTGCTATAGGCTTCAAAGTCACTTTTAACTACAATTGCATGAGAACATAAACGTCTTGCTGTTTTCATAGGCATACCGCTATGAATGCCAAATTTTCTTGCTTCATAACTGCAGGAAGCCACCACGCCTCTGTCACTCATACCACCTATGAGAACAGGCTTATTCTTTAGTTTGGGATTACGTAAATATTCCACTGATACAAAGAATGTATCTAAATCCATGTGGGTAATATGTCTTTCTGCTGATAATACCATTATCCCAGGTTTGCGTAACTACGGTTTTTATAACCTACCTTAATCATCTTTGATACTTCAATGCTTTGCACTCCAAAATCTTCAACCACCTTGCCTGTGATGCGGTAAAAGCCACTGTTATTGATTGGGTATCTTCTCGCTACATCGGGAAAATGAACGGTATCTATCCAATCTAAATCTTTGTCTATAAACGTTCCAAAATACATCTGGTCATTGTTCTTTGTAACCACGTGTTTATGGGCAATGAAATAAACAATGGTCGTTATCATTTTACCTACATTGGCTTTTAAATCCTTTGCAGATAAATATTGGTCGGAGTTTTCTGCAACCAAAGCAAAAGGATTGGTAAGGGTAAAGCCCAATATCTCTAATTCGTCGTACAGATCATCTAAAGGGTCGTCTGTTAGTTCAGGAAGTGTAAATTCAATTGGTTCATCATGGAATAAAGCTGCTCCCTGGTGTAACTGTGGCTGGTTCTTCTTCTGCAGGAAGTTGGCTTCCCATAAAAGCCGTTTTTTCGATTTGCCTGTAAACCTGAATGCGCCTGCACTAATCAGTGTATTTAATTGCTCTAAGCCAACGCCAGTTCTTTTAATAAAGTCTTGCAGTTGCAAATAAGCACCATTGGCTTTTCTTTCTTCAATAATGGTTTCAACCAGTTTTGATTGCAGTCTTTTTATATGAATGAAGCCTACATAAACCTCATTGCCTCTTATGTTGGTGTATTCGTCACTATTATTTACGCATGGTGCTTTTATGTCACCGCCTGTTTTGAGTAGTTCCAAAAAGTATAGCTCCCTAGAGTAGAAGCCTCCAAAGTTGTTAATGACAGCTACCATAAACTCTTTAGGAAAGTAGGTTTTTAAATACAGGCTCATATAGCTTTCTACAGCAAAACTTGCAGAGTGAGCTTTATTGAAACTATAGCCTGCAAAACTTTCCATTTGCCTCCAAACTTCGTTTGCCATTTCTGGTGAATGCCCAATTTTTTTGCAGTTAGAAAGAAACTTCTCTTTCATCATGTGAAAGCGGTTGTGGTTTCTATACTTACCGCTCATTGCCCTTCTTAATATGTCTGCTTCTCCTAATGACAAGCCAGCAAAGAAGTGGGCAATCTTTATTACATCCTCCTGGAACACCATTACGCCAAAGGTTTCACTCAGGTGTTCTTCAAATAACGGATGTATGTACTCAATCTTGTCCCTGTTGTGAAAGCGGTTAATGTATTCCCTCATCATGCCTGACTGTGCCACACCAGGACGAATGATGCTGCTTGCTGCAACGAGTGTTATATAATCATCACAGCGAAGTTTCTTTAGAAGTTGCCGCATGGCAGGACTTTCTATGTAAAAGCATCCAATTGTATTTGCTTCACGAATCTGGCTTTTTATTCTTTCATCATTACGAAAGGCTTTGAAATCATGAATGTTTATATCAACACTCTTGTTCTCCCTGATAAGCTGTAGGCACTCTTTTATGTGTCCTAATCCTCTCTGGCTAAGAATATCATATTTGTTTATGCCAATGTCCTCTGCAATAAACATGTCCATTTGCACACCTGTAAAACCTTTGGGCGGTAAAAAACAAGTGGCATAAGTGTTTATCTTTTCTTCCGTAATCAGCATTCCACAAGGATGTATTGACATGATGTTGGGAAAGCCTTTTAATAATCTGCCGTATTGAAATATGAGCTTTTGAATATTGTCTTCAGGTACGACGTTTCTTTGAACTGTTTTTATCTCTTCTTCTGGTAATCCAAACACTTTTCCTAATTCATGTATCACAGCATTATGCTTGAAGGTTGAATAAGAACCACAGATAGCCACATGATCTTTACCAAATCTTTTGAAAATGTAATCCATTATTTCATCACGGTCTGCATAACTAAAGTCAATATCAAAATCAGGCGGTGATGTTCTCTCAGGGTTTAAAAACCTTTCAAAGTATAAATTGAGTTCAATAGGATCAACATCAGTAATACTAAGGCAGTACGCTACAATGGAATTAGCGCCACTTCCACGACCAACATGATAAAAGCCTCTTGCGGTGGCGTATTGTACTATGTCATTGTTGATTAAGAAGTAAGCATTAAAACCTAAATCATTAATGATCCTTAGTTCTTTTTGTAATCGTTCTAATGCAACCTTGTTTTTCTTGCCATATCTTCTTAAAAAGCCATCCTGTGCCAGCTTAGAGAGCAATACTCTGTCATCCTCCTTACTTGCAGTATAGAACTGTTTGTTTTTATCTGTATTGAAATCCATTGTTACCGCACAAGCGTCCATGAGTTTGTATGTGTTGGTAACAACGAAAGGGTATTCTTTAAATGCCTGGATAATGGCAGCAGGTGAAACAAAGATTTCTCTTTCCGATGCCTGTTCGCCAACTGACAGTTTAGAGAGCAAACAATTTTTATCAATGGAACGAAGCAGCCTGTGTAGGTTGAAGTAAGTTTTGTTCTGAAATGTCACGGGTTGTCGAACTACCAATTTGTCTTTGTAGTTTTTCCAATCAATCGAAATCAGTCTGTTCACTTCCCAGGGAAGTATGCCTATTCTTTCATTCAGTGTAAGTTCTTCCAATGGCTTACTATCAAGAGGGTAGATAATAAAGCCGTCATCAGCATTCTGAAACAGGAAATGGTTTTTAGTTGGCTCAGGAAATGGTTTTTTAGCCATTAGATGCTCTGAAAGAAATTGATGTATCTGGGATAAGCCTTTTGAGTTTGCAGCGATCAGGATATAAAGTAATTTGTTATCATTTCTTACCTCTGCGCCCAAGATTGGCTTAATTCCAGCGTCCTTACAAAGTTTTACAAATTCCCATTCATCACAGGTAGAATTAATGTTGGTTAATGCCAACGAGGACACACCTTTATCAACTGCTGTATTCACCAATTCTTCAGTAGAAAAAGTGCCGTAACGGAAACTATAATATGTTTTACAGTTGAGGTACATAATACTAAAATACTTAGCAAAGTTTTACTAATTGCCTCAAATATCAAAACCTAGATTACTGAGATAGATATTTTTTCAAATTGTAAAAATGTAGAAAATGGGCTTGTAATAAGGGTTTTGGGCTGTGGATAAAATTATTGGAGGTACAAAAGTGTAGGAAGCTAAAAGCAGAGTATTTACAAGATAAGGCGGTCATAAGTCGTAGCGATGGAAGATGTATCTTAGCGGGAGCCTGAATCTTGTCAATTTACAGGCAGTAAGATTTTTAGTTCGTCATCTCGTTTCGATAATTCTTTGTTCAATAATCCGCAATATGAAATCAGCAATTTTCTGTGTCTCGTCAATTGAAAATGTTGGTTTAAAATAGTTCACATAACCAATAAGTTCATTAACAGTTAAAATCTTTACATACTGAAACTCTTCTTTGGGTTTAGTATTGGTCAATACTATGAGATTTCGGATTGATATTTTTTTCTCCCCCCAATGATGTGTGTCTAAACGGAGATGATATTTACTTATTTCATTATTAAGGAGCTTGAATAGTACAAAGCTTGTTCTCTTTATTTGCTGCACGGGGGAACGTAGGCTTAAGCTTTCCATTGACTTTTGACTCCAGTTCTTTGTTTCAATTAGAAATATTCCTGATGGTCCTACAAGTATATGGTCGATTTGAACTGACTTAATGTAATCATTTTCCTGCCTGTTATAGATTGCAGGTGAAAAGGCAACTGCAAAGTCATTGATTAAGTAATATTCGTCGGATAGAGCCTCTAATATCTTTACAACTTTTTGTTCACCTAATGCACCATAAATAAAACTGTTTAACTCGTCTATTTTCGCTTTCTTTCTTTCAAGTTCCGATAAAGGAAATTGGGCACTTTGCTTTACTGCTTCATTAAATTGTGAAAAGATAAATTGATAGCGATTGTTTTTGATTTGGTAATCGTTAACAAGTGTGCTAATTGACATTTTTACTTCATTGTTAAAATTGTATTCTTTACGTTTGATTTTCCTTTTATAGTTCCATTGTCTTAAACTGTTGATCAATCTTGAGAAAAGATGTGTTGATGAATTACTTGTCGAAATACTCAATTGCTGCTTCAGGTTATCAATTTCATCTGTCAATCTTTGTTCTGACTGCTGTTTTTGTATTTCAATTGCCTTGTCTAATTGCTGCAAATCTGTGTTGAGCATATTTTTTTCTTGCTCAATAAGTTTATCATGATGAGAAATTAATTGTTGTCGAATAGTTGGATATGAGCTTTGGAAATCCATTACTTCTTTTAGTGACTTGAAGTCATGAATGTTGCTATTGTTTAAATGTGATTTTAAAGCCGTAAGTGAACCAATCGTGTTAAAAGTTCTGCACATTCTGTCTGCCGATTGTTAGTAGTTGAGTGTCATTACCTATTGCCCGTAACAGTTGTATTTACGCTAATATACTCTAAGCCTTTTCAGGCAGCAATATTTCGTAAACATTCTTTTTTGATGCGCTTGCAAGTAATACGCGGTTGCTCTGCAGTAACGTAAATGCAACTGATTGCAAATGCGAATTGTTTGGTAGACGAATTTTTAGAAGAGAGATAACTGTTTGAAACAGCATTCAGATATAGCCCAACTTATTACTATACCTCTAAAATAATTGCCTTTCTAGACTTGGTTCAATCACAGACTAAGGCCAGGAAATAATGCATAACGTGGGCATTATAATTTGCTATCTTCCAGCTATGAAATTTTTCCTGACGTTTCTATTGGCAATATGCTTCGCTGCCAGCAAAGCCCAAACCACCATTGAACTTACAGACATTACCAGCCACATCGGAGACACTGTAACCGTAAAAGGCAAAATCTTTGGTGCCCGATACTTAGAAGCTGCTAAAAACACACCCACCTTTATTAATGTTGGTGCGGCCTATCCTAACCAATTGCTTACAGTTGTCATTGGGGTGATGTGAGAAAGAAACTTGATTATGCGCCAGAAGATAAGAAATTTGCTGGAGGCATGGCAACAGTGACAGGAAAGGTGGAACTCTACAGGGGCAAACCTCAAATTGTCATTACTGATCCAAGCCAGTTTAAAATACTTTACGATGAAGAAGTACCCGCTTCGCAGGTGCCAGCAATCAATAACAAATAGTTTTCCGTTCTGTCAACTAGCATAGGAAAACCTTTAGCTGTTGTTTTGTTCACCACTAAACTTGGGAATTAACTTCTCATAAAGAGCCATCGTCCGTTGATGTCCAGGTTTTATACCTTTTCTATGTATTGTATTATAGAATGGAGGCATAAACTTAGGAAAACGACAATGATATTTTAATAATTCCCAAATTTCACCCGACTTTTTATGAAGTAAATCTTGAAGGGTCTCCAGGTCGCTTATGTGAACTAACGAAAGAGGATACACATGAATTTTATTATTTTGGAAATCTCCCAGCAATTCAAGAAACCTCTTCTGAAACACTTGAGCCATCAATGGAGTTTGTAATGCTTTTTCATTGAAGATGATCACAGGAAATACTTTTACTACCTTGTTGAAGGGAAATTTGTTATCAACATTTCGAATAGTTTCATTCAATAATTTAATAGATTGAACAAGCTGGTTAACTCCAAACGACGCAAAAAAATCTTCTCTCTTATTCTTGTAAAAGTGTTCCAGGTTTCCACTATATTTTTCTGTGTCGTAAAGTGTTGTAGATTTCACTTGTCCAATAAGCACCTTCGAATTATATCGAATATACAAATCAGCAATTTCGATTTGATCACCTTTGTAAAATACATTAAGTTCTTGAAATTGTCGAACGGTGTAGTATTTAGCGTCTTGGAATGCGTAATCAATTACATCTCTCACATAGGATTCAAAAAAATACCCAATTGCTGACTTGTATTTTTTAATGTTCCAATCATCGGTGTTTTTTAGGTAGTCAAACCAGAAATCATTTATAAATTGACTGTACAACTTATCTAGTAGCAACATATTGTCAGTAAGCAGGAAGCTACCTTCTCCACTCATATAAAATGGATACTTGCGTATGCTTAACAACTTATGAACTGCTGTGCTTGTAAATCTCTGACTTAAAATTTCGAAGAAAACTTGGTCTTTGGGGCTTGTTATATTATATGCGAAATCAAGAGTTGGGTTTTCATGTTTATTTGCTAAATACATTCGAAGAACTTCATAGATATATTTTTCAGGAGTGAAGTTATAGGTGCTATTTATGTAATCTTTAAAATGTTGCTTTATTTCCTCATGATCACTTAAGTACTCAAAGAGCGAATATGCTCGATATGGAATAGAAAAAGGGTCAGTATCCAAAGCCATTTCATTCAGTGGTAACATTTTGGGATTTAGAGTTTCAAAATTTACAACTTCATCGTTACCTTCTGCAATTGCTGTTATTTCAGAGTTTACTGCCAAGATATATTTGAAAATTGAATTCCATACCTCGACTTTCGCCATATGAAAGTCCTCGATGACTGGCATGTCAGATTGGATAATTTCTTCTAAAGCAAACATGCAAGTTTGTCTAGTAAAAATTAAAGGATATTCCTTATTGTTTGATGTAAATTTATCTGCAATTACTGCATAATGTTTATGTAATACAGGATCAATTCCACAGAAGTATTTAAGTTCTTCAACTTGCGTCTTTAAGGTGGTGTCGTAATATCTTGAATTGTTTGGCTTAAGTCGATAATTAAGACCTGCAAACTCTGTAATTAGGTTACGTTTGCATATTCCAGCAAGATTAGCCAATCTATCTGAAGGAGGATGCTGATTAAAAAATTCTTTATAACCTAGGATAAGGGTTGCTTTCGGTAAAGTACTCATGACAAATTTTAAATTGATTGCAAACGATAGACCATTGGCGATGACTGTTTATATGTTTGTTTTGTCTTACCAATGCAATAAATGTACAAATGAACCAAGATTATTTTGTGCTTTTTTAGCGATTTGTGACTCCGAAAAAGATTGAATTAACGATTTTTAAATGATTGCAATACCATATGGATTTGGTTCATTACTGCAATATATTTTTTGCATAATAAATTCAATTAAAAATTAGGACCAGTGAGAAAAGAATTTTCTTTTCAGTGGTTTTTTAAGTTGAGTATCACAGCCAAAACCATCTCAAAAGAAAACTGCGGGCGGCCAGTAGCATAGTAGGTTAAATGACTGACCATGAAGGATTGCAGCAAAGAAAATACAGCATAAATCTGTGATACTTAAAAATGCTTATAGAAAATCAGGTATAATTTCTCCTTCTGTACAACGTACTCTATATTAGCTTTTATGAAGACTATTCTTTTGTGTTTGTTTTCCTTAAGTTCTTTAGCCTTATCTGCTCAATTAACGGATTTGAAGAGTATCCTTGATAGTGGCAAAAAGGAATTCAGGGAAAGGTTTGCAGAAGCTAATCCAAATTACTCCAAAGCTTATGGGCTTTTTAAAGAAGCCGTGAAATTAGACCCAAACAATGCAGAAGCAAGGTATTTTTTAGGTTATACGTTAGATAAAATGAATATGCTTTATGGTATGGATTCTATGGACAGGGATATGAGTTTTAAGGTCAGTGAACAGTTCGAAGCTTGCATAAAAATACAACCTCATTATACTGGGGAACTTGTTCTTTTAGACCCTTATTCGAAACTGACAGCTAATTGGGGCAGCCTGGCTATTCATTACCTTAACCTTGGCAAAAAGGACTCCGCAAGATGGGCTTTTATGGAAGGAAGAAAAAGAGGAGGATTTATTGATGCATTATTACATGTAGCCAGAGAAGAAATTAAAAGTTGTTCTGTCAATTCTATTCTAATTTCGGATGGAGATAACGCTACCTTTCCCCTGTATTATTTACAAATAGTGGAAAAGCTAAGACAAGATGTTACGCTTGTAGATGCACACATGCTCAATACCGACTGGTATCCTAAATATTTAAAAAGGGGCATGGGCTTAAAAATGTCCTTAACCGATTCTCAGATAGATACTATTCCTTCCTACAGGTTATGGTCAACAAAGACTATTACAATAGTTAATCCTACTAATCCAAAGCAGGCATTAGAATGGGAAGTTAAGCCAAGCTATTATGATCAATACATCGTTAGTGAAAATGAAGTGCTGCTCGACATTGTAAAGCAGAACTTATTTAGAAAAGACATTTATTTCGGTAGTAGACCTGATAGCACTTTGAGTCTTTCTCTAGATGATCATTTTTGGCTTGATGGATTGGTATGTAAAATCCAGCCACTTCCATTTGAACTTGAAGACTATGTGGCCTCACCAAAGTTTTATACTTATAGCTTAGGAACTTTAACCAAGAAGGACATAGAAATTTCAAAAGATGCTTTCATGTCCTTAAATGGCATGAGGCTACCTTATCTTATGATGTGCCAATTATTAAATTCACTTGGAAAAAATCAAGAGGCCAAAAGCCTGTTTAGAGAAATGGATAAGCGGCTTCCCATTGAGAAACTGCCATTCTTCTCGGACGAGATGAAACAGTATTATGACGCTATCGCTGCTCTTATTAAAGCATAAAATCCTAATCAGTCAGTCACTCTCACTTAAGGCGTATTATGACTGACTGAATTACTACGACTAGATCAATATTAGGATAAAAACCAGTTATTGCTTCCTTGTTCTAAAGCCAGTAAAAGACCTTTTACAAATGCTGATGCGTTTACTGCCTTATCAGCAAAGGAGTCAATATAAGTGCTCTTATTGGCACTTGTAAACAAGTTGTACAATTTCCATAAACTTATCTCCCCAGTAAGTGACCTGCAAAAGCTTTTGTCACCATAATAATCTTTGCAAACTGCATTGATTTGATAATCTCCAAACTGGAAGTCTGGAACGCCTGCCCTTTGCTGGATATTTAAATGCTGATACATTTTAGTTCTGCCAATAAGAGTAGCAAACTGCCTTTCGGTCAAAGAATAGTTCTGAAGTTGTGTGATAGCCCGTAAGGACTCAATTGTGTCATAGGTTGCTACAAGATCATAGATAGCCTTACGAAGTTCTGAAAGACTCTTCACCTTTACTTTTCCAGCATATCCATCGCTCCATACGCATAGATTAGTACAAACGCTCACCTGGAAGCCCAGGAATATTTGAAAGTGCTCATCCCCACCCTTTTTACTGGCGAGATTATCCTGGTTATATGCTTTTACACCTCCAATGCATAAGGAAAGCTGCTGGCCATCTATTTTATCCGTAATAGAACTTATCTCAAGCAGGAAAGCCAAACGTTCATAATAAAGTGTTTTCTCGCATTCTTTTAGCTCAGAGGCGGGCTTATTTCTTGCCTCTGGCACTCTCCCTTTTATAGGATGTGACAACCTTATGGAAGGACTTAAAACAGTCTCAGTGGGAAACACTTTGGCTACTACTTCCTGAGTCGTCTCTATGAAGTCTATGTGACTGATGACAGGCTCATTGTCTTTTGCAAAAACAGGAATAATATGATTATTCTGTATGTCTTTGAGGTCACCTTCAACTGTGTTAGCTTCTATGAAGGGTTTTCTACTATTAGATTCTTCTTTTACAACTTTTAAAGATGGCTCTGCACCTATGCCATTTACCGAAGATTTATAATGTACGAGTTGCATAATGATTGTTTAGTTGATTAATAAAAAAACAGTAATGCTTTTTAGACATTACTGTTTTATAACACTGCATATAAGCCACGCAAGCTTATGCAAGTACGGTCTCCTTTGTTGCAACAAAAGAAGATGTTTGTTCATCTGGCACATAACTCCATCTGTAGGTCAAGGTTGTAATTTCTCCAGATTCAGGCATTACATACTCATAAGGGGTACATTCCACTCTTACGATGCTTCCAGCAATTTCCTTCCCTACAAAGGACTGTGCTGTCTTAAGGTCAAGTGTACAGGGCAGTGTGCACCTTCTTACAGTGCCATAAAAATTCAATGACTTCTGGCTTTGAACAAGTTCTAATTCTCCTTGCAATTCCAATAAAACAAAGGGACGGTTTTCCTTATCCTCTCTTTGGATAACGCCAACAACTTTTACCATGTTGAATAATTTTAAAGGTTAAAACTTTTGAGGTTTAATTGTATGAGGTCGGGTATTCCGACACTCCCATTGCTATCGGGGTTGGTCGATCAGATGTTACTAACTCGCACGTATATGATTTGGGAATTACAAGCATTGGGGAGGGGTATATAAAAGAAACAAAACAGCGACCGAGAATAGTGTTTCAAAAAATACTATAGAAAAAAATTGCGTGTTACATCAGTGGTACACGTTAGCAAGGTCTTATTGACAATCAGATCAAATTAAATAATTGCTGAAGAAACACGGGAATCAAATATATGCACTATTTAAATTGACAATCGTAAACCACTAACAAGTCCCAATTAGCTATATTTTAGGAATGAATGTAGAAATGTGACAGGGCTTTTAAGGGATGATATTGCCAATGCTATTCCATGAGTAGCTTGTACATTCTTAAAGATCATTCGGGCTTTTAAACTTATTCAATTTATTATCTTTTAGATACTTGTCAGATAAAGCATAAGTAATCTTTATTCTACTATTAAATCCTTGGTACACATCAGTGTTTACTATTCGGTCAAGCGTTATAACAATGGAATTATCAATTGTGTACTTAAGTACATGCTTATCGATTTTACCTTCATTTAATTGTTCGTAATTCATACTTTGAATTGGATATTTTCTATCCAACATGTGTTTCAAATAATTAAATATTTCTTCTTCTGCGGGCAGATATCCGTTGGCATCTTTTCTAATATTGAAATATACCTGTGATGAATCCCATTCCTCTTCTTTACCCACTCCCAATAGATGCTTTTCTTCAGTGCATACGTATAGATTCATAGCTATAACAACACTATCAGAATTTACAGTTGCCCTCGGAACCCCATAAAAAATTTTCAATGGTGATGGATTAAATTTATAATAGTCTCCATTGATGTTATGTACAAATTTTTTATTTTCACTTACTTCTCTCCTGTAGTCTTTGGCTAATGTACCTATCCGCATTCCCGCAAAAATTTCTTTAGAAATATCTTTCTTCTTTGTGCAGCAACTAAGAGATATAAGCACATATAGACTAATTACAACGCCCTTGGGATTTTTAATAGATTTCATTTTAATTAATTCGTTTAAAAATTGTTTTACTAATATATGGATATTGCCACTTACAAGGTGTATCTTATAAGTGGTTATTTAAAATTAGGTCATTGGCTTACTTTAAGCCATGAAAGGCAGGGAGAAAAAGACTGGCAAAAAATCTCAAAAAATCGAACTTGATGCTGATGAAATGCTCACTAAATTAGGCGCACGAATCAGACAACTAAGGAAAGAAAGAGGTTTTGACAACTACGAGCACTTTGCCTATGAACATAACATTTCCAGGGCGCAATACGGCCGCTATGAAAAAGGTCAGGATATAAGGTTCTCCACTTTGATTAAGGTTGTAAATGCTTTTGGAATGACGTTGGATGAATTTTTTTCGGATGGGTTCGAGAATCGATAAGAAGTAATATTCTTCTTAAACACTTGTAAAAACAAAGCCCAACTTACGTTGAGACAATGCTTACTTATAAATACTATATGTGCTTAAAAGTATTTCTAATCGTATACTATATTTAATTCCGAATCAGGAAAAAAAATTCTCATAGCGCTAAATCGCAAATTCTCTTAACATCGTTGATCTCCATATTTACCATTGTTTATAATTGTCAAGTTTTGGAATTTGAATTTTTCTTTCAGTGCTATTAAAATGGTAAGGAATAAAAATGTTTTAAGTTATTCACTTCGTTCACATTCTTCACTTTTCAATTAATTTCAGTGAAGTATGTGAAGTATGTGTAGCATTCTCATAACAATTTTCCAGCATTAACAAAGAAGCCAGTATTTCTCCTTGTTAATTCAAAACCTAGTTTTCGAAGTCTTTCAGAGAAAATTTTTGTTGAACAGCATTTATAGTTAGATTCTTGACAGAAGTTCTTAAACTCACTAAACATCTGCTTTAGAGCAGTGTGGCTATTCATTGATTTTTCATAAGTACTGTCACTTAGAAACAATTGAACAGAATCAGAATCCATTTTGTATTGTTCAACTATAGCTTCAGCAACCTCAGAATGAGTGAATCTTTTCTGAGCCAACAACCTTTGTAATCCCCCTAAAACCCAATTAAAGACACCTGGAAGCTCATTTGTTATGATTTGTGATGCCAATTGCGGGTTACGTTCACTCTCTGGAATTGTGACACTGAAATGAAGGATTAAAAACCTGCGGAAAAATGCATCCGTCTGTTCTGTATCCTTGGGAAGTTCATTGGTATTAAAAATTAGCTTAGCGTAATTCCTAATTGTAATTGGCTCTCTATAAGGTAGTCTTGCTTCTACAGGCTCTCCACTCACTAATTGCTTAAATAATGTAGAATCCATTTGTGGAGAAATTTCTGAAGCATAATTACAAAGCTTATTAGCTATTTTAGCTCTATAATATCCATTTCTATCAGTGAGCGATTGCAAACTATAGGTACTTATATTTTCATGGCCTAATAGCGCTGTAATAATCTCAAAAAATACGCTCTTGCCATTAGCTCCATTACCAAAAAGTATCAATGCTTTTTCAAGTTTTAAAACCTTTTGCCGAATAAATAGATAAGCAATATATTCAGCCAGGATCTTTTGTTGACTGACGTCAGGAAGAACTCTATTAAGATACATTTCAAATAAAGGAGCACGCAGTCCAGGACTAAAAGAAAAAGGGAGTTGATAAGTCAGATAATCACTCTTATCAAATCCTTTCATTGACTGACTGTCCGCTGTTATAACAAATGTTCCATTACTTAGATTAATAAGTACTTCGTCTTCTTTTTTATCAGGGCTTTGCAAATAGTAGGTAGAATAAAATTGTAAGAGTAATTCTTTTTTAAACTGATGATACTGGGCATCAAATTTATCTACACCAAGTTTTTCAGCAGCTTTTCCAACAAATCTTTGCAGTACATCCTTACTTAACTCCTTCCAGAAAGCACCATTGAAGTAACTTACAATTCCATCAATAATTAACAAAGACCAATTTCTTTTTTTAGCTACTTTTTGAATTTCTTGAATAACTAGTACAACATAGTGTTTCCTAGATAGTCTTTCACCAGTTGGCAATTCAGCTAGTGCATAAAAATCTATAGGCTTCATATCTTCAAGCAATGAATTCAAAATCTCTGAATGCTGCCTGATTTCATTCTTGTCTACTGTCTTCTGTTTCACATTATTAACTTCCCTTTCATAGTCAAGTAAATTTTTTGTAGCCTTATTGGATACATTAGCCTCATTTACTTTATGGGCTTTTAATGGTTTTTGCTCCATTCTATTGTATATTTTGTTGTGTTGATTAAATAAATTAAGAGGTTAGTTCTTTGTTTGAAGCGATTCTACTGACCTGTAACCAACCATC
>JBQCHB010000259.1:0-3684 GCA_051955075.1 Flavisolibacter sp. | reverse complement strand
TTTGTTTTAAGAAAACGGTTGAAATCTCAAATGTTGCAACAGCAAATTTAATTTTTGCAAGCTTATTTATTCTTTCGCATTGGATAAACGGTTTTGCATTTGGTGACCCAATTGCAATGACCATTTTATTAATTACGGGTTTAGGTCATGTGCTTTATGCAACAGCTTTCCTCAAATCCAAAACATTATATTTTCCTATTGGAATTCATCTTGGAGGTAATTGGGTCAATTATTTTATTTTTTCAAACTTGAATCCTAATGACCCAGTAAACGGACAATTAAAACCATCTTTAATAAACATCGTTAGCAATGACAAAGTGCAATTATTTAATGGACAATTTTTACTGACAACTGTTGTAACTGCTGTAGCTTTTATACTTTTTATTTTAGCCATTCGCAAATGGACACATAACAGACAACTGACTGTGTAATGAAGCACTACAGGTAACAAGTGTATTTGTAAAAGCATGGACTGACCAGCAACACTTGTGCAACCCGAACTCATTGCAACGATCCTTGTAAACCTTTGACGTTGCAGGGATAGGAAGCCAAAGGAAACAGCAGTAAAGCCGGAAGTGCAGGTTCTATTGGAAACGGGGCTCCGTCTTATTACTCCGTTCTCAAGCTCTTAACCGGGTTGGCAATAGCTGCTTTAATGGACTGAAGGCTTACCGTTATCAGTGCTATGGCAATGATCGCAATAAAGGGCAACAAAAAGAAAGTCCATTGCATGTTGATACGGAATGCATAACCCTGTAGCCAGTTTGACGTCATAACCCATGCGATGGGTGCAGCTACCACAAAAGCCAGTAACAGCAGCATGGCAAATTCGCGGTACAACAGTTTTAAAATTCCCCCGACACTCGCCCCTAATACCTTTCGGATGCCGATCTCTTTTGTTCGTTGCAAGGTCGTAAATGACGCAAGGCCAAAGAGTCCCAGACAGGCCACCAGGATAGCGAGGCTTGTAAAAACGGTGAAGACCAAACCAAAGCGACGGTCAGCTTTATATTGTTCATTGAAATGGTCATCAAGGAAAAAATATTCAAAAGTATTTCCGGGAAAAAACCGGTTCCATTCTGCTTTTACCAGCTTAATGGTCTGGTGCGCCTGGGAAGCGGTTGTCTTCACAGATACATCGCCACTAACGTCAGGGATTAAGCGAAGAATAAGCGGCTCAAAGGCTTCCCTGAGGGATTGCTGATGAAAGTTCTCGGTCACGCCTTCAATGGTATATTGGTCGCCCCAAAAATCAATCCTTTTACCAATGGCTTCTTCCGGCTTGTTAAAGCCCAACT
Organism: Flavisolibacter sp.; assembly: GCA_051955075.1. Lineage (GTDB taxonomy): Bacteria > Bacteroidota > Bacteroidia > Chitinophagales > Chitinophagaceae > Flavisolibacter. Next base: position 2,386 of record JBQCHB010000259.1, on the reverse strand, counting down.
GTTCTATCCCTTTCCTGTTGAATATGACCGAGTGTTTATCGGAGCCGAAGTCTTTTGAAAAGGCACGGCCTGCGATCAGTTTAAGCCCATAGGTCTTTATAAAGTCATAGTCCACGCCGATGACGCGGTATTGCTTTTGTGTTGATTCGTCGGTGCCCACCAGCTTGATTCCGCCTGCATTCCAGCCAACGGCTTCACCCGGGATGCTGGTAGATACCGTAATATTCTTCACTGAGGATTGCTGTTGCACTGTTTGTTTAAATGAACTGATCTTTTGCAAATATGTCGAATCGATGCCTACAATCGGTGCCGATACCACCAGGGTTTGCTCTATGTTCATTCCCAATGGTTGTTCGCGCATAAATTGTATTTGTTTATATACGGTTAGGGTGCCAATTAACAGGAACAGGGAGGCGGCAAACTGGAAGACTACCAGCGATTTTCGTAACAAGGCACTTTGTTTGGTGCTGCCCATTTTTCCCTTTAATACTTCAACAGGCTTAAAGCCTGACAAAACAAATGCAGGATATAAACCAGAGAAAAAAACGCCTATCAAAAACAGGGAGATAAGGCCCAGCCAGAACTTAGGTGCTCCAAACAATGAAAAAGAAAGTTGTTGGCCTGTAAGCCGGTTAAAGCCGGGAATGGCTAACAGCACAATCAATAAAGCGAGCAGGAGTGCAATTCCGTTGAGTAGGGCAGATTCAGAAAGGAATTGAACGATCAACTGGCTGCGCTGCGAGCCAATAGCTTTGCGTACGCCGACCTCCTTCGCCCTGGTGATGGCACGGGCGGTGGCAAGGTTGATGTAATTCACCCAGGCAATGACAATGATAAAGAAAGCGATGCCCATTAGCAGGTAAACTGTTTTGCCATCGCCGTTTTCACCAGGTTCCATCATATAATGAGAGTACAGGTGAATATCTTTCAAGGATTGCAAATGATAGCTCACGCCTGAATTGTATTTTTTCATGTCCTCACCGGTGAACTTCTCTACTATAGGAACAAACTTTTTTTCTACCGACGCGGGATCGGCGTCTTTACGCAATAACAGGTAAGTCAGGCAACCGTCCCAGAGCCAGGCATTCTCCGGGCCATTGCCAGTTGAATCGGTATTGCGCTTTACAAAGGTTGCATAGGACAGTAGTATATCGGGTTTGAGTTGGGTAGTAGCCGGTGCATCCTTATACACAGCAGTGATAGTATAATTGCTGTTGCGGTTCAGCTCCAGCGGTTTCCCGATGACATCAGTTGTGCCAAAGATTTTCCTGGCTGTGTTTTCGGAAAGTGCAGCTGTATTGGGCTCTGTGAAAGCCGTCGTTTTGTTCCCGGCAATAACGGAATAGGTAAACAGCTTAAAGAAAGAAGGGCTGGCAAAAAACACTTTTTCAATTTTTAACGGCTGGTTATGCGCTTCTGCCGTGACGCTGCCGGTCGGCACCACTTTTACATAATCCTCAATTTCAGGAATGGCTTCTTTAAAAGAATTACCTACTGCATAGGCGCCCGCGGCCCATTGGGTGCTTAGCTTTCCATTGTCATAACGGTCCTGTTGGACGCGATAAATGCGGTCTTTGTTAACCTGGAAGTCTTCATAGCTCAATTCAAAAGAAACATATTGCAAAATCAGCAGGCAGGCAGCTATCCCAATGGCTAACCCCAGGATGTTAATGGCTGAATACCCTTTATGGCGTCGGATATTGCGCCATGCCGTTTTGAAATAGGATTGAAACATATAAATTAATTAAAGTTGGCTGATTGAACCGTCCTTTAAGTAACGCAGTTTTAGAAAATTATTTTCAAAGTTTTGATGGAAGGCGGATTTCTCTGATTTAGGGAAAAGGTGCATCTAATACATCTACCACGAGTCAATGCAGGTGAAGCCTGTTTTTGGAAGGTCTCGGGGTATATTCCATGAAACTATTTGTTGTTTCCTATTCACCACCGGCTTCTTTGGTTCTTGCCTGGTCTTTGTTTCTGTATAATGATTAGCAGTATGTATGATTATAGATCAATTAAGACATTGGTAAAACCATGCCAATGGTAAACAGGTTTTATCAATAACCCTATTATTTTAGATGCGGCCCACTATAGCGTTGCATCCTTCTGGAGTAGAAAAGCTCATAGTGCAATTGAATCGCCTCGTTAATGCATGCAATACCGTGATTGTACTGGAGTAGGACATGCGGGCAACCAGCCGTGGCATCAAATAATTTAAAAGGGGCTACACGTGCAGCCCCTTTAGTGCTGCTTCGAAAATAGACATTGCGAAGTGAGAGTAAATGGTCACTGTATTATTCATCGCGGTTATCTTTTAAGATTCAATATTTTTTCATCATAGGCTGTACCATCGATTTGCTTTTCGTACAACTGCATCATATTATCT
>JBQCHB010000258.1:0-3551 GCA_051955075.1 Flavisolibacter sp. | reverse complement strand
AACCACTAACGAATGGCGCAACCTTCTGCCAAGGGCATCTGGAAAATTATCACCGCATCATCTGTAGGAACGCTGATTGAATGGTACGATTTTTACATTTTTGGAAGCCTTTCCACCATTATTGCAGCAAAATTTTTCCCATCCGAAAATCCAACAGCAGCCTTATTATCAACACTGGCCACTTTTGCCGCCGGTTTTATTGTGCGGCCATTTGGTGCCCTGGTATTTGGTAGGCTGGGCGATATCATTGGCCGCAAATCCACTTTTTTACTGACACTTGTATTAATGGGTGGCTCCACGTTTTTAATTGGTTTAGTGCCATCTTATAAAACCATTGGTGCGCTGGCGCCCATATTAGTGCTGGCACTGCGTTTATTGCAAGGGTTGGCACTGGGTGGCGAATATGGCGGCGCCGCCACTTATGTGGCCGAGCACTCGCCGGCTAACAGAAGAGGATTTTTTACCAGTTGGATTCAAACCACCGCCACACTGGGTTTGTTTGTTTCATTGGGTGTTATTTTATCTATAAGGCGCTTAGTGGGCATAGAGGAATTTAATAATGGCAATGGCTGGCGTTATCCGTTTTTGTTTTCTATTGTTTTGGTGATTGTATCTATTTTCATCCGCTTGCGCATGAAGGAATCGCCATTGTTTGCTAAGCTAAAAGAAGAAGGAAAAACTTCTGTTAATCCACTGAAAGAAAGCTTTGGACATAAGGAAAATTTCAAAATGGTTTTGCTGGCTTTGTTTGGCGCTACCATGGGGCAAGGTGTAATTTGGTACACCGGCCAGTTTTATGCCCAAAGTTTTATCCTTACCAAATGCAATATCGAATATGAACAGGCCAATACCATCATTCTAATTGCATTGGTTATTGCTACGCCATTTTTTGTCGTGTTTGGTGCATTGTCCGATAAGTGGGGCAGAAAAAATATTATGCTGCTTGGCATGTTGCTTGGCGTGTTTTTATACAGGCCCATTTTTCAAAAATTGTACTCCATTGCCGATACCAATCAAAAAGAAGTCATTACAAACACCGTTGCTGATATTACTGTTGCAGGTAGTATAAACGTTCCGGCAGTGGTCACCAATTATACCGATGGCACTGTTTTAAAAATTGCAACCAAAACAAGTGGCGCCACCGTAAAAACCACTAAGGAAGTTTTACTAAGCGAAAGCAACAAATGGAAAATGATTTTGCTGGTGGCTGTGATGGTTATATTTGTTACAATGGTGTATGGACCTATTGCTGCGTTTTTGGTGGAGTTATTCCCTACAAAAATCCGTTACACCTCCATGTCGCTGCCCTATCACATTGGCAATGGTGTGTTTGGAGGATTGGTGCCTTTTATTGCCACACTAATCACAACGATTCCTGGCACTAACCACCTCTCGGGATTATGGTACCCTATTGGAATAGCGGCTTTAAGCTTCATCATAGGTGCTTTGTATTTATCGAATAAAATAGATAATAATGTTACGGATTAAATGCCCCAAACCTTTTGCCTTATTGCTTAAAACTTTTTTATGGATAAATTAAAACGCTTTCTTGGTCTTATTTGGTTATTGCTTGGGCCGGCCGCAATTATTCTTTTAATAATAAGTGCTGTTCAAAACATTGGCGCAGGAGGCACCGGCGATATTCATAAGCCATTACCCTGGATTATCATCATCGGCATTTTTACACCTGTTGCAATTGGCTTAATGATTTTTGGCTGGTATGCCTGGAAAGGAGAGTACAACGGCCCCCTGTTCCCTGATAAAGGAACTTAAATCGAAGCGGTTTTTCCTTTTCGCATCGGTCCTAAAGGATTACAACGACAAATAGGAATACACCGTTAGAAGAAATGTTTTTCACTAAATCATGATCGGATACAAAAACTATGACTAACCTAAGTCTCTCCTTTGGGGGACAGGAGGTATCTTTGAAGCATGTCTATTGAAGTAAAAAATTTACTGAAGCAATACGGCGAACAAAAAGCTGTCAACCAAATTTCTTTTACTGTAGGTAAAGGTGAGATCGTTGGTTTTTTAGGCCCTAACGGTGCCGGCAAATCAACCACTATGAAGATGATCACCGGCTATTTGCAACCCGATGCCGGCGATATTACAGTAAGTGGCATTGATGTAAAAAATGATCCACTGGCTGCCAAAAAAAAGATCGGCTATTTGCCCGAGTCGAATGCTTTGTATTACGATATGTATGTAAGAGAATACCTGGATTTTATTGCAGATGCACATGAAGTGAAAAACAAAAGGCAAAGAATAGAAGAGGTTATCCGGTTAACAGGGCTTACGCCGGAAAGTAAAAAAAAGATCGGGCAGCTTTCAAAAGGTTACAAGCAAAGAGTGGGACTGGCTGCTGCGCTGTTGCATGATCCGGAAGTGCTCATACTTGACGAACCTACAAGCGGACTTGATCCCAACCAAATCATTGAGATAAGAAATGTGATCAAAGAACAGGGTAAGAATAAACTGGTACTTTTTTCTTCTCATATTTTGCAGGAAGTAGAAGCCATTTGCGATAGGGTCATTATCATTAACAAAGGAAAACTGGTCGCCGACGCTTCGCTTCAAAACTTACAGCAACAATCAGCTATGAATGTTGTGAGGGTAAGCTTTAAAGAAGTACTGGAAGCCGAATGGTTGAAGCGTTTGAATGGTGTAAAAACAGTAAACAAAATTGACGCACATACCTGGGCTCTTGAAACAGTCGATCCTTCCACAGTTCGTAAAGAATTAAAAAAACTGGAAGCCGAACATAACCTGGATATTGTTTCATTGCAAAGCGAAAACCAAAGCCTGGAAGAAGTGTTTAGAAGTTTGACATCGAATTAGTTCTTGGTAACCGAATTCAAACTGGATACATGATAATCTATTGCTAATTTTGCCGTTCAATTTTACGAATGAAAATACATAAGGAAGGTTTTGCAACCATTTTGATCAGTACCATTGTAGCAGCCGTTGTTATTTTATTGACAGTGTTGTTGATCATGCCTCGTTTTCCCATTGTGGGATGGATCATAGCTGTGGGCATGGTGGGATTGTTGATTTTTATTCTTTCTTTTTTCAGAATACCTAACCGTGAGCATGTAGCAGGCGAAGACCTGGTGGTAGCGCCTTGCGATGGAACTGTTGTTGTGATTGAAGAAGTACAGCCTGATGAATATTTCGAAGACAAGCGTTTGCAGGTTTCTATTTTTATGAGCCCGCTGAATGTGCATGTAAATAGAAATCCTGTAAGCGGTGAAGTGATGTACAGTCAATACCATAAAGGAAAATATTTGGTGGCCTGGCATCCCAAATCGTCAACTGATAATGAAAGGCACTCGGTGGTTTACAAACAACATGGCAAGGAAGTGCTGGTAAAACAAATTGCCGGTGCTTTGGCCAAAAGAATTGTAAACTATTTAAAACCCGGCGATAAAGTGCTGCAGGGCGCCGAGATGGGCTTCATCAAATTTGGTTCAAGAGTGGATCTTTTATTGCCGTTGGATACAAAAATTGAGGTGAAGATCAACCAAAAGGTGAAAGGCGGCGTTACTGTTATT
>JBQCHB010000257.1:0-4520 GCA_051955075.1 Flavisolibacter sp. | reverse complement strand
AGTTCAAGCCGGCTCCTGATTTTGCGTTCCCAAAGGAAGCTACGGAAACCTGGCGGCCAAACCGGCTGTCAGTCGGCATTTCTCCTGAAATGGATATCTGCCTTACCTTCCAGGCTAAGAGGCCAGGACAGGCTATGGTGTTGAATCCGGTAAATATGATTTTCAGTTATGAAGATACCTATAAGGGTGAAGAGCCGGAAGCTTACGAAACGCTTTTGTATGATGTAATGGACGGCGACCCTACTTTATTTATGCGTGCCGACCAGGTGGAAGCCGCCTGGGAAGTGGTAATGCCTATACTGGAGGTATGGGGCAAACGCAAACCTTTAAATTTTCCAAATTATTCGCCAGACTCGTGGGGGCCTGAAGATGCTGAAGCGCTCATTGCAAGAGATGGCCATAATTGGATTTCACAACCCTCAAAACAAAAAGAAAAATGAAACTGCATGTTTTCGACAATCCTGAAATCCTGAGTGAAAACCTTGCTGAGTGGATTTGTACACTGGTTCAAAAAACATTGAAGCAACAACAGTCTTTTTCGCTGGTACTTTCAGGCGGCAGTACGCCAAAAATCCTTTACGAAAAACTGGCTTCGGAAAAATATAAAGGCCACATAGAATGGGAACGTGTGCGTATCTTTTGGGGCGATGAAAGAGTAGTGCCTTTTACAGATAATCGCAACAACGCAAAAATGGCGTTTGATACTTTGCTGAATAAAGTAAATGTATTGGCATCCCAGGTTCATATTATGCGAACAGACATTGAGCCTAATTTTTCGGTAGCAGAATACAGAAAAATGCTTCATACTTATTTTGACAGCACCCATCACAGTTTTGACCTCGTATTATTGGGCATGGGCGATGATGGCCATACGTTGTCACTTTTTCCGGGTTCCACAATTATAGACGATAATTATCATTGGGTAAACTCAGTGTTTAATGAGCAGCAGGAAATGTACCGCATTACCCTAATGCCCGCCCTCATTAATAAAGCCAAAAAGATTGTTTTTATGGTAGATGGCGAAAAGAAAGCAAATATGCTTGAAAAGGTTTTGGAAGGCCCGCAACAGCCTCAGCAATTGCCTGCTCAATTGATTCAGCCGGCTTCGGGCGAATTGCATTGGTTTTTGGACAAAGCCGCAGCAAAAAACCTTCATAACATCCCGGCATAATCTTCGCGTTAAATGGTTGGTAAGTTTCCGCCAATGTTTAGATTCCTTTAGGTATTTTACCGCGATTAATCTTTAACTTTGTTACCTTAAAAAAGTTGTTATGATAAAGACCGGCAATACCGTTGTGAGTATTTATACCGAAATGACTCCCAACCCTGAAACGATGAAGTTTGTAGCCAACAAATTATTATACCCGGGAAAAAGTGTTGATTTTAAAAACGAAGAGAGCGCTTCTGCTTCTCCCCTGGCTATGCAATTGTTTACCTTCCCGTTCATAAAATCCGTTTTTATTGCAAGCAATTTTGTTACACTTACCAAAACCGATGATACCGAAGACTGGCAGGATGTAATTCCTTCAGTGAAACAGTTTTTGAAAGAATATCTTGAAGAAGGAAATGAAATTATCAATGAAGAAGAACTGGCAGCCCGCAAGCCTGAGAGCACCAATGAAATTCAATTAAATGATGGCGATGTGGTAAAAAGAATAAAAGAATTACTTGAAAATTATGTGAAGCCTGCCGTAGAAATGGACGGCGGCGCCATCCAGTTTTTAAGTTATGAAAATGGCACCGTGAACCTAATGATGCAGGGAAGCTGCAGTGGTTGCCCCTCATCAATGATTACGTTAAAAGCCGGGATTGAAGGGATGATGAAAAGAATGATTCCTGAGGTGAAGGAAGTGGTGGCTACTTCACGCTAAAATATTTTTTAAATAATTACATGGAAGGCATCTTTTTCAAGATGCCTTTTTTGCGACCAGTCTGTTTTGATTCAATAAAAATTCCGGTTATTTGTTCGTTTACTGTTTACTTCACATGTGATTGTCTTGTAAAACCTGTCGCTGCTTTCAGTTACTTTTGAGCCTAAAAAATTTTACATTGAGCTTACCTGAAATTTTTCATGCTTTCGTTGATGGAATGAAAGAAACCACCTGGCTTGAATATATTGCCGTGATTTCAGGTATTGTCAGCGTTTGGTTTTCGCGCAGGGAAAATATCTGGGTTTATCCTACAGGGCTTGTCAATACTATATTTTACATTTATCTCAGCTTCAAAGGAAGCTTGCTTGGCGAAGCTAGCGTGAACCTGTATTACACCATTATGAGCATTTACGGATGGATATTATGGGCAAAAAAAAATCAGCAGCAGGAGCACGTGGTAAACATTACGTGGAGCAATAAAAAAGAATGGGTGCAGGAGCTCTTATTTTTCGCCGCATTTTATCTCGCCATATTTTTTGCGCTTTCTTACCTGAAAAAAGATTTTGCACCCGGCGCTATTCCCTGGGCGGATGCATTTGCAAGTTCCACGGCCTTCACCGGCATGTGGCTGATGGCGCGTAAAAAAGTAGAAAGCTGGTATTGGTGGATTGCAACTAACATTGCATCCATTCCTTTGTATTTTGTGAAGCACTATGTATTTACCAGCGTGTATTATATCATACTCCTAATAATGGCCGTCTGGGGATTGATAGAATGGAAAAGAAGAGCCAATGAACATTTGTTGAAAATCGAAGAAATCCCTGAATGGAAGCAATAAAAAAAATCGTAGTAATCGGTCCCGAATCAACAGGCAAAAGCACACTTTGCGAAAAGCTGGCGGCGCATTACAATACGCTTTGGGTTCCGGAATATGCGAGAGAATATTTGGAAAAACACGGAACTGATTATACTTATGAAGATTTATTGGCCATAGCAAAAGGGCAAATTGAGCTGGAAGAACGAATTAGTTCAAAGTTGAAAGTTGAAAGTTCAAAGTTCAAAGTTCAAAACCCGATACGAAATTCTCAACCATCAACCATCAACCATCAACGATCGACTTCGCTCTTTATTGATACCGATATGCACGTCATGAAAGTATGGGCAGAATACGTTTTTAATAATTGCCACAATTGGATTTTGAATCGCATTGCAGAAAGACAATATGATTTGTATTTGCTTTGCGATGTAGACCTGCCGTGGATTGAGGATAAATTAAGGGAATATCCCGACGAAGGCATAAGGAAAAAATTATTTTATTTCTATAAAGAATCAATGGCAAGTCAATCCACACCATGGCATATCATTTCCGGAACTTATAAACAAAGATTACAGCAGGCAATTGATGTTATCAATGAAAACTTCACACAAAAAATTGCTCAGAAATAATCTTACCATTTTTTACTTTATATACAATCAATTCATTCATGGCAGTCCGTTTCTGCCCTTTCATGGTAACATCCATAAATAAGCCAAGCGCAATCACATCTCCCACTACGATAGGCGCAGACGCTTTACAACTATGCGTTTCCTCTATTAGCGATTGAAATTTCTTTCCTTTTTCTAAAATGGCGTTGAGTCCTTTTGTTTCTTTTTCAAATCCTGCGGCGGCGTGCGGTTCAATGCTAATGGCATCTTCGGCGAACAATTCTTTTTGAGCTTGTTCAAAATTTCCTTTATTACAAAGTTCGGCGAGCCTTTCTGCGATTTGTTGCGTTTTCATAAGTTCATTTTTATTTGAAAAAAACAAAAAACTTACCAAAAAAATGTTTAAAAATTTTATGTTGCGTAGAAGACAGTAAACCAAGTTTTATTACTTATTTTTATTCCTATTTATAAATAAAAAAACTTTCTGTATGGAACAAACTGTAATCATTAAAGACACATCAGCAAATCCGGCGCCGCTGGGGCTTTTTGCATTCGGGCTTACCACCGTTTTACTAAACCTGCATAACGCCGGTATTTTTGAGATGAACTCTATGATTCTTGCCATGGGAATATTTTACGGCGGTATTGCCCAGATAATTGCCGGCATCATGGAATCTAAGAAAAATAACACGTTCGGCTTCGTAGCCTTTGTTTCGTATGGCTCATTCTGGCTTACGCTGGTAGCCTTAATTGCAATTCCCAAATTTGGCTGGGTACCGGCCGCTTCTCCGTCGGCTATGGTTGCATACCTCATTACATGGGGCGTCTTTACAGGATTGCTTTTTATTGGTACGCTGCGCGCCACCAGAGCGCTGCAGTTTGTTTTTGCTTCGCTCACCATTTTGTTTTTCTTATTAGCCTACGGCGAAACAGAAGGAGGCGCATTCGTTAAAACTTTTACAGGCTATGAAGGCATCGTTTGTGGCGCCTCTGCTATTTACACAGCCATCGGCTCGCTGCTCAATGAAGTATATGGCAAAACCGTTTTACCTCTTGGCGCGATAGATAAAAAATAATTTTATGTGAATTTGCTAAGTCAAATTTTTTATCTTCATTGCCCACAAATTTTACAAAACGTACAAAATTGATTTCATGAAAAAGGCCCTGGTTGTTGTTTCGGCTCTGTTTTTTATTTCTGTTTCTGTTTTTGCGCAGACTAAAAAT
>JBQCHB010000256.1:0-5370 GCA_051955075.1 Flavisolibacter sp. | reverse complement strand
GCGGTGATGGCTTCGTTCTTCTTAATTTTTGTTTTGGACAATTTCAGGTTACTATATACAAATTTGGTATAGTTCAGGCCAAAGCCGAAAGGATATAAAGGAGTTCCTTTAAAATAGCGGTAAGTTCTGTTTTGCATGGAATAATCATCGAAAGGCGGTAAATCATCATCACTTTTGTAAAAAGTAACCGGCAGCCTTCCGGAAGGGCTATAATCACCAAACAGCATATCTGCGACGGCAGTACCCGCCGCTTCGCCACCATACCACGCGTTTACTATCGCGGGAATATTTTGCTGTTCCCATGGTATTGCCAACGCGCTTCCTGTCATCATGATAAACACTACCGGCTTGCCGGTGGCGCTTAAGGCTTTTAAAAATTCTGTTTGAACGGAAGGTAAATCAATGCTGGTACGGTCGCCACCGCTGAAGCCAGGTGTATGAACTTTCATTTCTTCTCCTTCCAATCGTGGAGAAATGCCTCCGACGTAAATAATTACATCTTCGTCTTTAAGACTGTCTATCAGCTTTGAAAAATCAGGTTGCTCCGTAGATACAAAATCTGTGGCGCGTGAATAAAAAACATGTGCATCCGGAATTTTACTTTTAATTCCGGCCAGAACGGTAGTTACTTCTGAAGGGTGACCGTTATAATTACCCAATTGAGTATTTGCATTATCAGCGTTGGGGCCTAAAACTGCGATATTCTTAAGGTGCTTATTTAGCGGTAAGAGGTTATTTTTTTGGCCTGAAAGGGGAGCATTGCGTAGCAACACGATGGATTCTCTTGCCATTTTCAATGCAAGGTCTTTATGCGGCTGGCTTTCAAGATTAGTAACCGGAATTTGCGCATACTTTACCATGCTTATTGGATCAAACATACCAAGGCGGAAGCGAATGTTGAATAATCTTTTTAAAGAAACATCAATATCTTTTTCCGTGAGTTTGCCGTCTTGTACGGCTTTTATCAAAGATTTGTAGGTTAGGTTACCGCATTCCACATCGGTGCCATGCAGCACAGCGTCGGTGGCTGAACTTTCAGCATTGGGGAACAATTTATGCGTTTTGTAAAAATCATCAATGGCGCCACAATCTGAAGTGACATAGCCTTTAAAATTCCATTTATTGCGCAGAATATCTACCATTAATTTATCGCTTCCGCAACAAGGCTGGCCCTGATAGGCATTATAAGCGCACATGACGCCTGCTACTTTCGCATTTACTACTAATTGTTTAAAAGCAGGCAGGTAAGTGTCCCATAAGTCGTGATTGCTTACGTTTACGTCAAACGTATGACGTGACGATTCCGGACCGCTATGGATAGCGTAATGTTTTGCGCAGGCTGCAGCCTTCAGGTATTTGGGATCATTTCCCTGTAAGCCTTCCACAAACGCAGTTCCTATACTTGCAGTAAGAAAAGGGTCTTCGCCATAGGTTTCCTGTCCGCGGCCCCATCGCGGATCTCTGAAGATGTTGATGTTGGGCGTCCAATAGGTAAGGCCGGTGTATCGGCTATAGTCTTTTTTACGAAGGCTTTCATTATGAATGGCTCTTCCTTCATCTGAAGTATAGTCGCCCATTTGTTTCATCGCTTTCACATCAAAAGTAGCTGCCATTGCTATGGCCTGGGGATAGGAAGTAACAGGATACTTTGTTCTTGCAACACCATGCAAACTTTCGTTCCACCAATCGTAGGGGGGAATCCCCAAGCGCTCAATTGCGGGAGTTGAATTGAGCATCTGGTTTACTTTTTCTTCAAGTGTTAATCTGGAAACCAAATCATTTACGCGGGCATCAATAGATAACGCCGGGTTTTGGAACGGGTAATCGTATTTTTTTTGCGCATGCGCTGCAAATGTTCCTGTAATAAAAAACAGTAGAAATAAAAAGGATTTTTTCATCAAACTATTTTTGACCAGGCATCGGCTATGCGGCAACACCCAGCGGTGAGAAATAAACAAATACAGAAATTACTATTGCCAATACAATTAATGATAATATTACATCCCATTTGTTCCAGCTAGCGCGGCTGGCGGCGCGGTCTTCAGCTACAGTGGTTGCGAAGGTTAACCCCTGTATCTTTTCGGGATCAGGCTTTGGTGTAAGCAAGCTCACAATTACCATTAATGCGATGGAAAATAAGAATAACAGAATACAGAAATAAAGGAAATTGATAGTGGCAAATGAATGAAGCACTCCCGTTAAATCATTTTGGAATAATTCAAGAGTCAGTTTTATAATGCCTATTATAAAGCCTGTTACCATCCCGGTTAAAGCGCCTGTTCCGTTGATTCGTTTAAAGAATACACCTAATAAAAAAACGGCTGCAATCGGAGGCGCGAGGTAAGATTGTACGCTCTGAAGATATTGGTATAGGGTTCCTGAAATTCTGCTCATCAATGGAATCCAGGCCATACCTAATAGAACTACCACGCCGGTAGCAATGCGGCCTACTTTTACCAATTCCTTGCCATTGGCCTCGGGTTTCATTTTTTGATAGATGTCCATTGTGAATAGCGTAGAGCAGGCATTATATACCGAAGCGAGCGAGCTCATCAATGCGGCCAGCAAGCCGCCGGCCAGCAAACCGCGAAGGCCAACCGGCATTAGGGCTTTCACCAAAGTTGGAAAAGCTTCATCATTAATTTCGAGGTTTAGTTTTCCCTGTGCATGAAGCGCTGCTGCGATTAATCCCGGAACCAAAAATATAAAAAAGGGCAATAACTTTAAATAGGCCGCGAAGATAGTTCCCCTGCGGGCTTGCCTTTCATCCCTGCCCGCAAGGCATCGTTGTACAATATGCTGGTCGGTACACCAATACCAAATGCCTACAATGGGCGCGGCAAATGTGATGCCCAGCCATGGAAAATCGGGATCGCTCAAAGGAGGGAACATATTTAATTTTTCCTTTGGAACTGAATCCAGCAATCCCTGCCAGCCACCTACTTTATCCAATCCGATAAACAATAAAAAGGCCGAGCCCAATAAGAGTACGAATGCCTGGATAGCTTCCGTGTACATTACTGTGTGTAAACCCCCAAGTATGGTATAGATACCGGTAATTACAACCAGAATGATGGCGCCAGTCCAAAAATCTACTCCAAGAAATGAATTAAAGACCAATGCCCCTGCAAAAATCGTAACGGACGCTTTTGCAATTACATAACTCAAAAGCTGGATAATTGAAAGCAATCGGCGTGATTGGGCATTGAACCGGCGTTCCAGAAATTCGGGCATTGTATATACCATACTACGCATATAAAACGGAACAAAAACCCAGCCTAGCACCAACACCACCCACGAATGCATTTCATAATGACCCATTACAAGCCCTGACGTGGCTCCGGTGCCGGCAAGGCCTACGATGTGTTCAGAGCCTACATTTGAGGCGAGAATGGAAGCCCCGATAACCCACCAGCCAAGATTGCGGTTGGCAAGAAAATAGTCAGAAGGAGTCCCCCTTTTTTTTCTGATAGACCAGATAGAAACACCGGCAATAATTACAAGATATAATATCACAAACAAAATATCAACTGTACCCAGGAAATGCATACGAATGGCTTTAGCTTAAAAATGTTTTTTAAAGTCTTTGGTTTTGCCAAGCTGGTTTATAAGTTAAACCAGCTTGGCTTTTTATTGAACAGCGTGTGTACTTTATTAAATAAATCGATTGATGATATTTTCAAAATATTCCTGTTTGCCGCTAATAGTTTCCGGTTCACCGTTTTTAGCAGCAAGATCCCTTAAATCTTCGAGCGTTAGTTTGCCTTCCTCAAAAGCTTTTCCGTTGCCTTTATCAAAAGAACTATAACGATCTTCGCGCAACTTTTTATAATCAGATTTTTTCAGAATATTGTCTGCAGTTATTAAAGCTCGTGCAAATGCGTCCATGCCACCAATATGTGCATAAAAAAGGTCGGCCGGGTCAGTCGAGTTTCTGCGGATTTTAGCATCGAAATTGACACCTCCCCCCTGGAATCCACCGGCTTCAAGAATGATGAGCATGGCTTCTGTTAGTTCATTAATATTATTAGGAAACTGGTCTGTATCCCACCCATTTTGGTAATCACCGCGGTTCGCATCCATGCTGCCCAAGAGGCCTGCATCAGCAGCTACCTGTAATTCATGGGTAAAAGTGTGACCGGCCAGCGTGGCATGATTAACTTCAATGTTTAATTTGAAATCGTCCATTAGATCGTACTGGCGTAAAAAGCTGATTACTGTGGCAGCATCATAGTCGTATTGATGTTTGGTGGGCTCGCAGGGCTTAGGTTCAATAAAAAATGTTCCCTTAAAACCATTTTTGCGGGCATAATCTTTAGCTGTATGTAAAAATTTAGCAAGATGCTCCTGCTCTCTTTTCATGTTCGTATTCAGAAGCGTCATATATCCTTCTCTTCCGCCCCAAAACACATAGTTTTCTCCGCCAAGCTCAATGGTGGCATCCAGCGCAGCTTTTACCTGGGCTGCAGCGTGAGTCAATACATTAAAATCCGGATTGGTGGAGGCGCCGTTCATATATCTTTTGTGAGAAAAAAGATTAGCCGTGCCCCACAATAATTTTACCCCGCTTTCCTGTTGCTTTTGTTTGGCGTAGGCGGTGATAGCTTTTAATCTTTTTTCATTTTCTACCACATCGTTGGAATAATCTACCAGATCTACGTCATGAAAGCAATAATATGGTATTCCCATTTTGGTGATAAATTCAAATGCAGCATCCATTTTGTCTTTTGCTCTCTTTACAGGGTCTTCTTTTTCATTCCACTGAAACACATGGGTGCCCTCGCCAAAGGGATCTGAGCCATTATTTACAAAAGAATGCCAATATGCACACGCAAATTTGAAAAACTCTTTCATGGTCTTGCCTGCAACTTTTTTGTTTTCATCATACCAGCGAAAAGCTAAAGGGTTATCGCTTTTAAGACCTTCGTATTTGATTTGCGGAATTTTTTTAAAAAATTCTTTTTTTCCTGAAATAACTGACATTTTTGTTTGTTTTTTATAGTTAATATGTATTGCTTAATTTAAAAAATCTTATTTATTATTTGTATCATTATCGCGTTCTTTCAATTTAAACATATAAAGACCGTTAATGATGACGCTGTGTTTTGCTAAAATCAAACCGGGATAATTTGAAAACACTAAAAGTACTATCCCCTTCTTTAATTTTAATATTTTTATCGGGTTCAATGTTTTTAAACTTTTGAACTTTTCCTGTTACCGGCCAGGTGATTTCTATTGTATCAATTAAGGTGGCGCTGCCAATGCCAATATGCTGCTTTAAAGGATTGGCGCCAAAGCTTCCGCCTGAATTAACTTCCCTGAACACCGACCGCTGTTTGTTATTTTCCTTAAAAGTAACTTTTATTCTTG